>NZ_JBQSXG010000007.1:0-55760 GCF_052378005.1 Psychrobacter sp. AOP31-B2-9 | reverse complement strand
CTTTTTAGGAAAGGCTCGAATTTTTTTATTAACCAAGTTTTGATGACTGACCGAATACTCACTAAGCCACTGCTCTAGTGTGCGTTTTGACATCCTCTTTTGCTGAATGCGAGACATACTAACCTCCTTGTTAGTAATGAAAATGTAACCCTATCTGAATGTTTAGGTAGGGACTGCTATCAGTTGTATCATTAATCAGAGCACATCACCATACGGTCTGATAGACGGCTCAGTCAAAACCGATGGCATTATTTACTTTTATGCCTAAAACTGTTGAAGTGTTTTTAAGCTAATTTGGTTGAATATAGCTATTAGCCTTGTTCACTGCGATGCCATTCATATAGGCCAATAAAAGAGTTTATTTGATATATCATTGTTTGAATGGCGAAAATATAGTTGCCAGACATAAGGTTGACGATGAGCCAAACGAAATTGACGATAATCCATAACCACCAGTTAAAAGAATAGCGCAAAATCATGGCTGCTTGCGCTGTGATGGATAGTACAAAAGCAATAACATTGATCCAAAAAAAGGAAATGAAGCCTAAAAATTTACTATTATCATCTTCAACTACTGCATAACCATAGCTTGCCAATAATTCGTTTACGGTAGGAAACAGTGCAAGCCCAATGATTATAAAAGCTGCGGTAATCAACCAAACAGCTTTGCTCGCAGATTTAGGTATCATGTCACCATCGGGGTCAGTATGTTTTGACCAATAGAAAATGCCATAGACGTGGGTGAAGAAATTAAAAAGTGGTGCGAGCATCAAACCCACGGCACCTGATGTTGCTTGAACCACCACTTCACCGGCGGTTGCGCCCATGCCAAAGCCATTACCCATGATGTTTTTGCGAAAAGATAGTGACACCACGCAAATCAAACCGATGAATGAAACTGCCAAATAAAACCAGTCAAGGGCAGTGTGGTCTGTGGTGAACCAAAAACCTGTAGATAAGGCAATCACACCACAAATGAACCACGTTATAATCCATTGCATCGCCCACTTTCCAGTGATGTTATCTAGTAACTGAATACGCATAAGGTTTTCATCCTAAAATGAGTAATAATAGCGGTAACACCTACCAAAATCTTTCGTGTTACCACGTTTTTGATTTTATAATTTTTTATTATAGATATTTTGATCTATAAGACGTAATGCTTGTTGATAACGTGCATCATAGTCAGTCTCATCAATCATGTGAGGTTGAATATTATGACGATGAAAGATATCGATGAGTCGTTGCTCAAAACGTCCACGTGCTGCAGGTGTGCCTAAAGAGCGCATACCATCATCAATCCATGGTGTGCTATTGCTCAACATAATCGTATGGTCTAAATGAAACTCGTCAATACAAGCTGATACAAAAGGGTGGGTACGATTTTCGTACTCTTCACAAAAAGCTTGAGTCGTCACAAAGTCCGTATCAATTATGGTGACAGGTGCCGTTGCAACAGCAGTAGCATCGCGAATGGCTTGTGCATGATGAAGGGTAATGGGTGCATAATCACTATATTGTAGAGCAACTTCACTACCACCCAAATCTGTACCAACGTACAGTCGTCCCATTTCTAGTACAAATCTGGCTCCATAATAGTTGGCCAGCTTATGTACCAATGTTGTCTTTCCAGAACTTTCACCGCCAACAATCGCAACGGTCTTAGTATAATTTCGACGTGCTTGTGGATGAATCGCTGACCAATATGCAACAGGGTTGCGAGCGATAGCAAATGAGTCAAATTCAGGTTGCAGTGCAGTGGTTACTACTGGTATTTTTAGTTGTTTTTGAGTATCACGTTGCGCTAATGGGTGGTTTTCTGCCAAGAATAATACAGAGTCTGTTGGTAAGTTGAGCGCATCTGCCAAGTGCTGTAATTTAGCATTACTAAGAGGAATATTGATCGTTACGTCATCAAAGCTATCATGCAACGGAAGCTCAATTTCATGGGTGGTATGAATATGAATAAAAGGTAAGTCGGCACAAGCCATTTGTAGCCAGCGCGCCTTATCTTGCAAAGTGATGGTGAAATCTGGATGTGGTGAAGGATGTGCCGTAATGACAATATGCAGAACCTCTGCTTGTCCTGCCGCATCTAAAATACTGCGCATTTGTCCTAAATGTAGAGGCTCAAAATGCCCAATCATTAAGCCAGTATCGTACATAGTTATTCCTATAATGCTATTTATCTATTTGAGTAAGCCCAAAAATAACACAATCAGCAAAGTAAAGTCGTAAGGGTTTAGCAACAAAAGCCATTCTGAAATATTTTGAAATAAATATTTAAAATCAGTAAGTTATGAGGTGTTATGAGAGATTAGGGCAAGCTTAGGTAGCATAAACTCACAAAGTACTAGTACATCATCAACAGATCTAGTTTTAGGAGTTGATATACTGGATCTCAAGTTAGAAATATAAAGTAAATTATCAATAGGTTTAAAAAACAAGCAAATAAAAAATAAGCAAAATAACTGTAAATAAAAAACGATAAAAATAAGCAACAGTAATAAATAAAATAAAGAGGTATTTGATTTGGCTAAATTAGCAAAATTGCATCGCTCACAGAACAATCGTATGCTAGCAGGTGTGATGGGCGGCATTGCAGAATATGTCGGTTGGTCGCCTACTTGGGTGAGATTACTGTTCGTAATTATCTCATCATTGAGCGCAGCAGTCCCTGGTATTTTAATTTATATTATTCTTTGGATAGTAATGCCAAAGGCAACCAACGAGTCCTACCAATAAAAGCAGCTCCATTAAAAAACAAAAAGCCTGATTAATCAGGATGCTACAGACATGCTTTTCCTCCTGCCCAGATGCTCGCGCGTTTGGGTATTTTTTTATCATGATTATCGATATAAGAACGTGCTTCCGTGACATATAGGTCATATAACCAGATATTTGGGTCAATATAATAAAATTAGTTGCGGTAAATATGGATAAAATAGTCAATTTTTAGTAAGGTGAGCAGGCAAATAGAGTCGTTGCCAAATAGGCTATACGAGTGCTATCAATATTTTATTTAATAATACTAATTCCACAGTGGCTTTACTATGACAACCCAAAATATGACATCCCAAGCAAAAGAGTCTCAACCGATGACTTTTCAAGATTTGATCCTAACCTTACAGAATTATTGGGCGGCTAAGGGCTGTGTTGTTTTACAGCCGTATGATATGGAAGTCGGTGCGGGTACCTTTCATACAGCGACGTTTTTACGATCGTTAGGTCCTGAGCGTTGGAATGCAGCTTACGTGCAGCCATCTCGTCGTCCTACCGATGGTCGCTATGGTGATAATCCAAACCGCTTACAACATTACTACCAGTTTCAAGTAGTGTTAAAGCCCAATCCTCCTAATATTCAAGAGTTGTATTTAGATTCGTTGAGAGCCATTGGTATAGACCCATTAGTACATGATGTGCGTTTTGTCGAAGACAACTGGGAATCACCAACGTTAGGTGCGTGGGGTCTTGGTTGGGAGATTTGGCTAAACGGTATGGAAGTCACGCAGTTTACCTACTTCCAGCAAGTAGGCGGTATTGAGTGTTTTCCAGTAACTGGTGAGATTACTTACGGTCTTGAGCGTTTGGCGATGTATGTGCAAGGCGTCGATAGTGTTTACGATTTGGTGTGGGCAGACGGTGAGTTTGGTCGTGTTACTTATGGCGATGTTTTTCATCAAAATGAAGTTGAGCAGTCGACCTATAACTTTGAGCACGCTGATGTGCCAATGATGGGTCAGATGTTTGATTTTTATGAGCAGCAAGCAGATAAGCTGGTCACGGAAGGTTTGCCACTACCAGCCTATGAGATGGTGCTAAAAGCTTCGCATGCCTTTAATTTACTTGATGCTCGCGGTGCAATTTCGGTCACAGAACGTCAGCGCTTTATTTTGCGCGTACGTACACTGGCGCGTAAAGTAGCCTTTGGTTATGTCGAAGCACGTGCTAAGTTAGGTTTTCCACTGGCTGACGAGGCACATCGTCAAGCAGCACTTGATAAGTATTTGCCAAAACAAGATGTGGCAGATGAAAACTCAGGTAACAAGCAATCTACTAATAATAAATAGGAGCATCCCATGAGTACCATTTTATTTGAACTGGGGTGTGAAGAACTACCTCCAAAAAGCTTAAAGTCATTACGTGATGCATTGCAAGCAAGTGTTGTTGATCAATTAAAAGAAGCTGACATTAGCTTTGATAGTATCAAGGCTTTTGCTGCACCGCGCCGTTTGGCCATTCAGATTCAGGGTATTGGCGATAAACAACCTGATCGTAGTGAGCAAAAACGTGGTCCCGCGATCAAAGCAGCCTTTGATGCTGATGGTAATCCAACACGTGCAGCGATGGGTTTTGCCAAAGGCTTAGGTATTGAGGCCAGTGAGTTAATAACGATCAATACTGATAAGGGTGATTATGTCGGTTATGAGCAGACCATTCAGGGTCAGGCGACGACTGAATTGCTACCCACCATTTTTCAAACAGCATTAGACAAGCTGCCGATTGCTAAGCGTATGCGCTCAGGTGCAAGCCGTAATGAGTTCGTGCGTCCGGTACAGTGGGTTGTGTTAATGCAAGACAGTACTGTCATTGACGCCACCATCCAAGGACATCAGGCTGGTACGCAAACCCGTGGTCATCGCTTCCACAGCCCTGACTACCATGATATTGCTCACGCCAATGACTATGAAGATTTGCTCGATGGCTTAAAAGTTGTGGCTGATTTTGATAAGCGTCAAATGCTTATCAAAAACCAAGTCAAAGCATTAGCGGACGAAGTCAACTCAGATGCTATCGTACCGCAGGCATTGTTAGATGAAGTGACGGCATTGGTTGATTTCCCTGTTGCTCTACGTGCTAGCTTTGAGGCGCGCTTTTTACAAGTACCACAAGAAGCACTTATCTCTACCATGCAAGCCGATCAAAAATATTTTTGCTTGACGGATAAAGACGGAAAATTGCAGCCTTACTTTATCTTTATTACCAATATTGAGTCAAAAGATCCCAATCAAATCATCGAAGGTAATGAGAAGGTCGTACGTCCACGTTTGGCTGATGCAGAGTTTTTCTTTTTACAAGATCAAAAGCAGCCATTGTTTGCATTGACAGAGAGTCTCAAAAACCGTGTATTCCAAGATAAACTGGGTACAATTTGGGAAAAGTCTGAGCGTATCGCCAAGCTTGCTGCATTTATTGCTGCCTTGCTGCAACAGCAAGGGCGTGATATTAGTATCGATGAAACGGTACGTGCGGCTATTTTGTCTAAAGCTGATTTGGCCAGCTCATTGGTTGGTGAGTATCCAGAGTTACAAGGTATCGCCGGTACTTATTATGCTCGCCTCAATAATGAGCCTGAAGCCGTAGCAGCCAGTTTAGAAGAGCAGTACTTGCCTAAATTCAGTGGTGATGTATTGCCACAGATGCCGATTGGCATCTGCTTGGCATTGGCAGATCGCTTGGATACGCTCATTGGTATTTTTGCGATTGACCAAGCACCGACGGGTTCAAAAGATCCGTTTAGCTTACGTCGTTCAGCGATTGGTATCCTGCGCATTCTCATCGAAAAACAGTTACCGATTAATTTGGTCGCGCTCGTTGAGCAAGCTATTAAAGGTTATAGTACAGCAGACGGTAGTAAAATTGCCAAAATGGGTGATACCTTTACCCAAGTCATGGCATTCTTAAACTCACGCTATCGTGCCATGTATACTGAGCAAGGTGTAAGCGTTGATACCATCCAAGCCGTGCAAGCAATTAATCCGCATATGCCGCTAGATTTTGATCAACGTATTCGTGCGGTACAAGCCTTTAGTGAGCTGTCACAAGCGTCAATGCTAGCCGATTCGAACAAACGTGTTGCCAACATATTAGCTAAGTCAGAAGTAAGCGTGGCTGATAATGTTGATGAGGCCTTGTTATCTGAGCCTGCTGAACAAAATTTATATGCCAGTGTGCAGCAAGCGCAAACAGCGGTACAACCGCTGCTAGAACAAGCTGACTATACACAAGTATTGCAAACGCTTGCCAGTCTAGACGAGCCATTGACGCAATTCTTTGATAATGTCATGGTGAATAGTGAAGATGCTGCACTAAAAAACAATCGCTTGGCATTGTTAAAGCAAGTACGTGCGTTGTTCTTAACTGTGGCTGATATCAGTGAGTTACAGCTGTAATTTTTCGATACCGATATAAGTACGAATTAATAAACGTATGACGTATTATCTGATACAGAAACTGGCCCAAAGTGGCCAGTTTTTTATGCTGTATAATGGCACTTAAGGAGCTCGCCAAGTTAATATTCTATCGTCATAATTGATGGTTGTTTTATACTATAGTCAAATCCATATAAATCCGCTACATCGTCACCCTCGCTGACCATACTAATGTATAGCTTGCACTCGGTTTCCTTGTATCGAAATTATTTGAACTCAACTATATAGTCAATCCTCATCCAAGGAGTACTGCCGTGTTTGCTGTTATTATTGTAATCCTTATTATTTGGGCGTCGATGTGGGCTTTTTATAAGTTTATGTACCCACGTCCACCCAAAAGCATGATGCCAAAAGAAGGTGATGTGACCACGCCACGGCAGTGTAATTTTTGTGGTAATAGCTTGGCTGAATATCGCGGTGTACTTGAAACCAAGCCGAACTTGCCAGCAGATAGTAATACCGAAGTCAGTCAGCAGTTGTTTTTTTGCAATTATGAGCATCAAGCTGATTTTCATGCTGGAAAGGTTTATAACGCTAATCATTAAATAGGTTTAGATTGATGTGTTTTTGATTGAACATAAAAAAGCGCTTCGCTTTGATAGGCTAGGCGCTTGTTTTTAAAGGTTCTATTTGTCTACAGAATGGAATGCGCATCCTTGATGATTTTGTTAAGTAACACTTTAGATTGTATGTCTTGCTGTTTGCGATCTTCTTCCGTTTTTTGATTAGCATGGATTTTTTCGTAAAGGTTTAAGCAGCATAATACCAATAGGCTTTCTTGGTTGAGACTGGGTGCATCTCGCTTGAGATCTAGTGCGTAGTCATTAATATAAGAAACGGCTGAATGTAGCTCTTCTTGTTCGTGTACGGGACAATAGATTGGATAGGTAACTCCAGCAATAGCAATATCTACTTTTTTGATTTGTGGTTCAGCATTTGTTTTTGTCTTAGCGCTTGGTTGAATAGAAGTGCTTGGTCTGATTGAGGCAGTTGCTGTTGCTCTCTGTGGTTTTAACTCACGATTTGTTGCCTGATTTTTTGGTAGCTGTTTTTCTATAGATTTTTTGTGGTCATCGGTCATGATAAATCCTACAATGTCTGGTCAGTAAGGTGAGTAATAAAAAATATTACCGTTATAATTTTGGCTTAATTTATAAGAATCAATGGTTGATTGCTCTTAATTATTACCCTTCTACTTGATCAATATGGGTTAATCGTTTTAGTACGACTTGTGTGCGCTCAGCCGCTAGTTGGTTCTTTTTTTGTAGTTCAATGTTTTGTTGTTTGATATCGCTATACTGCTGCTTTAATTCACCATTGTGCCGCTGTAGTTCGCTATTTTTTTGTTGTAACTGGCTGATTTGCTTTTGTAGTTTGTCCTGCTCTTCGCCAATCATATGATGTGCTTCTGCCAGGTTTTGATAGCGTTTGTCTAGATCGTTCAGTTGTTTTTTGGCTCCTTCACGTTCTGTATGGCTGGTTTGTAGTTTGGTTCTCAGAGCCGTAAGTTCCTGTGGGTCGACGACAGGATTTTTTTTGAGGCTGCTAAGTTCAGCACTGACAAGCTGATACTGTTTTTTGATGTCGAGTACCATTTTTTCTAATATTTTAAGTTGGTCATACATAGTCAGTTTTTATCCTTAACAAGTAAGCGTGAATGAATTTTGTTCTCTGCGTTTAATAATGCCATAGGTGACCGCATAATATCTATATTAACAAAGTAATTCACATATTAAGTTCGGTCTTTTTATTTTTTGCTTTCTTTTTCTCCTTCTCTTTTAAGTAATATTCAATCACTAGGACATCTATTATGAATGACAATATCTCTGGCTGGAATACTTGGCTGACCGCGTTTGACAACTGGAACGACGTGTCTATTAGTGAGGTACATGGCTTGATGACAGGGCTGATGACAGCTTGCAATGCACCAGATGAGACGGTATGGGCTCAGGTGTTTGAGGAGCTGAGCTTTGCGGCATTACCAGAGTCTGCACTGACGTTATTAACCGAAGAGGCAGAAGACACTGTTTTTCAACTGAAAGACAAAGACGATGCTTACGCTTATATGCCACTGATACCTGATGATGAACATGACTTGTACGAGCGTGTGATAGCCTTGAAACAGTGGGCTAATGGCTTTATGACAGGCTTTGGTATCACTGATTGCAATATTAGCGCAGACGAAAACGAGATGCTATCGGATTTGGCAAAGATTGGAAGTATTCGTTTAGCAGATGATGAAGATTTTGAAGGTGGCGAAGAGTCTTATCTTTATATTTATGAATTTGCGCGTATGGTGCCAGTTATCTTTGCTACCCGTAAACGCAAGTCTGTCAAAGACATTGCTTTGATTTCTGGGCTGGCTATCGATGCTAAGACGACCAAAGAGTTACAAGCAGAAGGTAATCTGCCAAAACCAATGCCACCAGTGATTGATATTATGAATCAAGATAGCCCTTCATAAGGCGAAGCGGGCACATAGAAATAAGGATGTTTTATGGCTATAAATGACAGTAACGATAATGATAGGCAGACTATGTCTCATGCCAGTTATCCTGCAAACAGTATAGGTTGGCTCTCTCGTTTGATAGGATTTGATACGGTCAGTCGCTATTCGAACTTGGCTTTGATCGAAGATGTGCGAGCCTACTGTGAGCAGTTGAATCTCATGGTGAACCTGACTTTTAATGAGGCTAAAAACAAAGCTAATTTGTTTGTCACGGTGCCAGCAGGAGAGGATGGCGACAAGGTTAATCACGGCCTCGTGCTCTCTGGTCATACAGATGTAGTGCCTGTCGATGGGCAGGATTGGGCGTCAGAACCATTTGATGCAACGATTCGCGGTGATCGGTTATATGGGCGCGGTGCTTGCGATATGAAAGGCTTTATCGCTTGTGCGCTTAATTTATTGCCACAGGCCGTTCAGTTGTCAAACAAGGGTCAGCTACGTCGTCCACTGCATTTGGCATTGTCGTTCGATGAAGAGGTTGGCTGCTTAGGTGCGCCATTGATTTTAGCAGACCTAAAAGCGCGCGGTATTACGCCTGATTACTGTATTGTGGGTGAGCCAACCAATATGGCGATGGTGGTCGCGCATAAAGGCATTGCGGTTTATCGTTGCCGCGTACATGGTAAGTCCGCACATTCATCGCTGACAGCGCAAGGAGTTAATGCCATCAGTTATGCCAGTCGATTGGTTGGTTATGTCGATACATTGGCAGAAACGCTCAGTACTCGTGATGATGGAGATGCACTGTTTGACGTGCCTTATTCAACGATATCTATCGGTACGATAAAGGGTGGTACCGCGACCAATATCGTTCCTAATCTATGTGAGTTTACCTTTGACTATCGGAACTTACCTCATATGACCCAAGACGATATCCTAGTGCCGATTCAAGCAAAGGTCGATGAGCTGACACAGCAAATGCAAGCACGTGCACCAGAGACGGGTATTGAGCTGTTACGAGAAGTCAGCGTACCGGCAATGACCGATAAGGACAGTGCCGAACTGCAAGCACTGGTAGCTGCACTGACTCAAGATCATGAGCGCCACAAGGTTGCTTATGCGACTGAAGGTGGGCAGTTTACCAATGGGGGTATACCAACGATTATCTGTGGCCCTGGTAGTATTGAGCAGGCACACAAAGCAGATGAGTATGTTGAGCTAAGTGAAATAGCGCGCTGCGATGAGTTTTTACAGAAACTGCTAGATAGCTGTACGGCTCAGTAGCCTATGCAGCAGTAGAAGCGTTATTTGTAAGATAGATGAGTATATAGCACACCGTCTCAATGGCGGTGTGTTTTGTTACATGTTATCCAGTTTATTTGAAACGACAAGGTAAGGGGTTGGTTGATGTCTTGGCATCTGTTTGCAGTGTTTTTCGCGAGTACATTTTTTATCTCAGCGACTCCTGGCCCCAATATGCTACTAGCATTTCAGTATGGTATGAATTATGGGGTGAAACGAACGCTATGGACGCTGGCAGGTCTGAGTGTTGGTCTATTTATACTACTATTATCTACATTGCTTGGATTGGATGTCATCAGTCGACAGTCGCCTTGGTTGCTTACCGTTATCAAAGCAGTAGGAGCATTATATTTAATCTATTTGGGCGTCACTTCGTGGCGTGATGCGAGTAGTAGTAGCTTGATGAAAGACGCTCGTGAGATGAGTGAGGAGGTGGCGGCGGAATACTCCATTTCTGACAGTCAGGATACGCTTGGTAAGCCTCAGGCTCGCTCACTCTCCAGTGCAGCAGTTAATATGGCACCAAGCAATACGCGCTTATTTCGTACGGGCGTGTGGGTGTCATTGTCTAATCCAAAAGCCATTTTATTTTTTGCAGCATTTTTTCCTAAATTCATCAATTTTAGTGCGCCGTTATGGCCGCAATATGTCTTGCTCACTATCGGTCTGTTTTTGAGTGAGACAATTTGGCAAACTATCTATACGTTAGGTGGTAAGAAGCTAGCAAGTTGGCTCGATATAGGTAATCGTTTGGCTTGGCTCAATCGTGGTTGCGGGGTGATATTTATTATTATTGCTGCGGCTTTATTGGCTGAAGTATTAAAAAGTTTAATGGTTTAAAAAATAATATAACTTTAAATTAAAGCGCTTAATTAAATGTACGTATCCTATGTTTTTTCTATAAAAATATAAATTAATTATTGACTTTAATTTTTAAATCGTTATTATTACCTCATTGATTTATAGCGCTTGTCTTTACAAGCGATAAATTGTCCCAATTAATCCGCTACTGTCATCTATGACAACTAGCCACAACTATGGAGGAATCATCGTGTCCTATTTAACTATTAAGACGTTTTTAAAGATTGAATGTGTAAACTACCTGACAGCAATGACGACTTCGCAAAGGTGTGGCTAAGCTTGTAAGTCAGTTGTACATTGATTTTCTATCTATGATTATCAAATAACAACTTGCTATATCTGCCCGATTTATCCCTTTTCTAAGTCCATTGTCCAAGATTGCTCTGCAAGCGTGTTAAGCGATTTTGCACCTACTGTTGTCTGTTTATCTAACATTCCTCTTTATCGTTATTGCTAATAAAGCGACTCAGGCTATGGTTTAGCTGTTGTTTTCCTATGCGTATAGTATTTACGCTGTGGCTGACGGTTTTGATTTATATCACCCTTCTTTAAAACGTCCATTATAAATAAACCATATTTTTTATTAGTTTTATAACTAATAAAAAACGGTATTTTATTGTCTAAATTTTATGAGTTATTAAATAATTTTCTTATTAAACGTTTTGTTTAATTGAGATAGGTAAGTAATGTCTAAAAATAATAATAGTCAAAAAAAATACTATATGGTTATAAAAAAAATAAAATGGAAATAAAAAACTATGAGCATTCAATTAGTATTAAATGAAAACCGTAAACACGGCGTACCAGTCAAGATTTACACCTCGGATGTTGAGCAAGGGGCGATGCAGCAACTACGCAATTTGGCTCAGCTGGAGTTTGTACACTCGCATATTGCGGTGATGCCTGATGTACACGTTGGTAAAGGCGCCACAGTCGGCAGCGTGATTCCGACCAAGTCGGCAATTATTCCTGCTGCGGTCGGTGTCGATATCGGCTGTGGTATGAACGCAGTACGCTTGTCCCTGACGGCAAGTGATCTGCCTGATAGCTTGAAATCATTGCGGTTGATAGTGGAGCAGCAAGTGCCAGTCGGTTTTAATATGCACAAACAAATTCAAGCCAAGAACTCAACGCTTGATCCGTTAGGAAGGCGTCTAAAGCCAATTACTGACAAGCATCCGGGCTTGCTAAAGATGCTCAAAGGTTTTGAGCGTACGTGGGCAAAGCAGCTGGGCACATTAGGCGGTGGCAATCATTTCATTGAGCTGTGTTTGGATGAAAACAAAGATGTCTGGGTAATGCTACATTCGGGCAGTCGCGGTATTGGTAACTGTATCGGTCGCTATTTTATCAATCTGGCAAAAAAAGAGCGTCAATCGCGTTTTGGTCATGTGCCTGATCGTGATTTGGCTTACTTTGCTGAAGGGTCTGATAGCTTTGCTGATTATGTCGAAGCGGTGGGCTGGGCACAGGATTATGCACTAGAGAACCGCCGTGAGATGATGCGCTTAGTGATTAAGTCATTACAGTCACCACAAGCGGGGTTACCACGGTTTCAGCTGACCAAAGAAGCCATCAATTGTCATCATAATTATGTCAATGAAGAAGTGCATTTTGGCGAACAGGTCTATGTGACCCGTAAAGGGGCGATCAGTGCTTATGATGGTGAGCTCGGTATTATCCCAGGTTCCATGGGTGCAAAGTCTTTTATCGTACGTGGTCTTGGCGCGACTGAGTCGTTTTGCTCATGTTCGCATGGAGCAGGGCGCCAAATGAGCCGAGGCAAGGCTGTACGAGCATTTACTATCGATGAGCTAAAAGCACAGACTGATGGTGTGGAGTGCCGTAAAGACGAAGGTGTGATCGATGAAATACCTGGCGCTTATAAAGACATTGATGAAGTGATGGCCAATCAAGCTGATTTGGTCGAAGTGGTGCATACGCTGAAGCAAGTCATGTGTATTAAGGGTTAGATTTTTTATATAAAACTTGATCTTGTTTTGACGGTTAGCAGCCATAAGACAAGATCAAATTGAGGAGATAATTATGAGAAATTATCCTTATATCAATAAAAATGGTAAAAAAAGATCTCAATCAAAAGAGTGGGCTGATATACGAGCAGAGATGATGCGTTTGAAAACAGAGTTGAATCTAACGGATAAATCTTTTCGAGTTCTCACCCCTTACGATGATTATAAAGGTATAGAAGAGCGGATTTATCAAACCTTTTGCAAAATTGAAAATGGTAAAAGCCGTTCAGTTTGGTTATGGCAAAACTTGATACAAGAAACGTATTCAATGGAAGTCAAAGACTCTCTCAAGAGTTATCTGTTACGTTTGATTAAGCCCAATGAGAGTATCTGGTTTGCTATAACAGGAACGTTTAAGGAACGTTCTAAAATCTGGTTTTACGAGGGCAAAATTGAGGCAATAATAAAAATACTCGATGAAACCTGTTTCTTTGACGAGTGCTATTTTGTTTCTAAAAAGTATGACTGGCTCGTTTGTAGCAATCACCATGACGTTTTGATGGCTACAGGTAAAGGTATGCCACAAAAATTAAAGGCTATAGAAGATATAGCAAAGAATAAAGGATAAGATAATGAGCTTAAAACAAACATTAAAAAAGGCCAAACAAATCGAACGGCAGTTAGAGCAACAAGCTGACGCAGGCGTTCAGCAGTCGCTAGGCACAGTCAAGCCGCGCAACTATTTGGCATTGGATCCACTATTAAGAAAAGGCGGTATTCACGAAAAGGAGGATATCGATATCGTCCGCAAAAAACGTCGCCGTGAGACCAAGCAGCATTTGCGTCAGACGGATTGGTTGGCTGAATAATAACAGTCAAAATTCACGCACAAAAAAGCCGTTCGCTATTATAGCAAACGGCTTTTTTATTCAATTTTAGAATTTAACGGTTACGCCAATACTTCAATTAACTCACCTTTGACCATATGCGGGCTGACGAAATCAGTAATACGTACGCTGACGAGCTTACCCAACATCTCATCCATTTGCTCAACATCATGAGGGAACATCACCGTACGAGTATTATCTGCCGTTCCGATTAAGCAGTCAGGGTGGCGATTGGCGATTTGTTCAACCAATACGCGTGTCGTAGTGCCGACCATTTCATGGGTTTTCGCTAGAGTCGAATCAATAATGACTTTTTGGAACTCCGCCAAGCGTGCTTTTTTAGTGGTGAAACTCACATCATCTGGCAACTCAGACGCTGGCGTGCCTGGACGCTTAGAGTAGATAAAGCTATACGAGTGATCGAAGTTCAATTCTTTTGCTAAGTTTAATGTGTCTTGGAAGTCTTGATCTGTCTCGCCAGGGAAGCCAATGATAAAGTCGCTCGACAAGTGAATATCTGGGCGAATGGCTTTAAGCTTATTAATCTGATTGATATAAACGTCGATCGTATGGTTGCGTTTCATCGCAGCCAAGATAGCATTGGAGCCACTTTGTACAGGTAGATGTAGGTGCGATACCAGTTCTGGCAGTTGTGCATAAGCATCAATGATGTCATCCGTAAACTCTAGCGGATGACTGGTGGTATAGCGAATACGCTCCACACCGTCGACATGCGACACATAATGCAACAGCTCAGCGAAGCGGCAAATGCTGCCGTCATCTTTTTCACCGCGGTAACCGTTTACGTTTTGACCCAATAGATTGATTTCACGCACACCTTGCGCTGCTAAGTTATCGATTTCTGCTAATACATCGTCAAGTGGACGCGACAACTCTTCACCGCGGGTGTAAGGCACCACGCAAAATGAGCAATACTTTGAGCAGCCTTCCATGATAGAAACGAAAGCTTTAAATCCTTCTACCCTTGGCTCAGGTAAGAAATCAAACTTCTCGATACTTGGGAACGAGATATCAATCGTGCCGATACGGTTTTTTGGGGCAATATCGCGTTGTTCGTTTGATTGATCATATAGCTCTGGTAGACGGTGTAATGTCTGTGGACCAAATACCATGTCGACATATGGCGCGCGTTTTTGAATATTATCGCCTTCTTGTGATGCCACACAGCCACCCACACCAATGACTAAGTCTGGGCGTTTTTCTTTTAATTTGCGCCAGCGACCCAATTCTGAAAACACTTTTTCTTGTGCTTTTTTACGAATGGAGCAGGTATTCATTAACAATACATCGGCTTCATCAATATCATGCGTGACTTCCATACCATGTGAGTCGCCGAGTACATCGAGCATTTTATCAGAGTCATAGACATTCATCTGACAGCCTTGTGTGGTCACAAAGACTTTTTTGGTTGCTGGCTTATCGACTGGCGATTGGGCTGAACTTGCTTCTTTGAGTGCAGTGACAGCAGGCGCAGCAGCAGTTGTTTTGGCAATGGCAGCGTCATTGATGCGGGGATTGAATACAGTAACACTCATAAGGATAAGTCCATGATTGACTAAAAATATAGCAGGGTAGCCGATTAACAGGTGGCGTATTTTATCACAACCCTCTGCCAATGTGAAAAATTAGCGTCGGCGCTTAGTGGTAGTTATTATTAATTATTTATAACAGTATCAATTGCTTACTAAAATTAGTAGTACAATTGGCAAAATGCTCAAGCAACACCATTCCTATGTTACACCGTGCTGTCCTATTTATTAACAAAAGTAAAGGTAATGGTTGAAAGTGCAACGAGTATAGTATGATAAATAACCCCCTTTAGCGGTATGTTATAAACCGCTGTTCATATAGTTTTAGAGAGTTAATAAAGAGAGTCAATATGACAAAGTTGCGCGTTGCTCATAGCACCAAGGATAGAGAGTTAACCAGTCAAAAGCCTACTTCAAAGTACTTTAAAGCAGGTAGGCTGAGACGAGTGAGTGTACTAAGTTTGGCAACGGCAGCGAGTGCGCTAGGATTATCACAAGTCGCTTGTGCAGAGCTGACCTGGGGTGATAATGAGCGTTACCAGCAAGAAAATAACTATCAACCAAACAGTGGTGCGGATTCCTTCACAGCGGCAGCAATTGCAGCTGAGCGAGGTGATGTTAGCGCACTTTATAAATATGAACAGTCAATGAGTGGCGGTTTGTTTGCCATGTATCCGACATATTGGCGTATGAATTTGGATCTAAATACGCAAAGTGCGGCGGCCGTTTCACAGTTTGTTCGTAAATACCCTAATACGGTTATGGCAGAAAAATTGGTTGCTGATTTTGCTGAGACCAAGGCTGCCTCTAACGATTATGCCTCAGTACGCCAAGTGGCGAATTTGATTACCAATGCGGATGCGAGCGAGCGCTGCGCAGTTGCCCTTGGGTTCAATAATGGCGGTGATACCATGCGTGCGATGGCAGCGAAGTCCGATGTCTGGCTGACGACAAAAAAACAGCCCGCTTTGTGCGATCAGCTCGCGATGGAGATGAATAATAACGCATTAATCAGCGATCAGGATCGTGTTTCTCGCCTAAAACGCATGCTGCGTAAAGGGAAGACAGGTGACATCATGGCGTTATCCTCACGTCTTGGCACACCAATTGCTTATTCTGCATTGAGTGAGATTCAGCTAAATCCATCTTCTTTCTTTAGCAGCTTTGCTAGAGAGCCTGCCAGTCAGATCAATCAGTATCTCTATATGTATGCGTTAGGTCGTGTTGCTGATAAGTCGTATCGTGAGGCGGCACTACAGTTAGAGTTTGATATCAAGCAAGACAATCAACGTTCGACCAAACTGTTGAATGATGATACCCGTCGTTATGCCTATCGTATCATTGGCGTGCAGCGTATGAACCACAATACCGATGATGGCTTTAATGTCGAGGCGGTTGACTGGTTTCGCAATAGCTTAGATAACGATTTTAATTTTGAAGAAGCCGAAGATTATGCCATGGCAGCCATTCGCTTCAGTCGCTGGGATGATGTGGTCGAAGCCATCTCCAAAATGGATAGCGATACTCAAAAAAGCAATCAGTGGCAATATTGGGTAGCCCGTGCGTATGAGCAATCAAGTGATGCTAATAAACGTAATACCGCGAAGAAGATGTATCAAAATCTAGCAAAAAGCAACGACTACTATGGTTTAATGGCAAAAGATAAAGTTGGTCAGCGTTTTGATGCTAGTAAGTTGGGTGGTCAAAACTTACCAAACGTCAGTAATTCAGATCGTGCACGTGTTATGCAAGATGCTAACTTTGCTCGTGCTTTTGCGTTATATAACTCCGATGCTAGTCGTGGTTATGCAAATCGTGAGTGGAATTGGGCGGTAAAAGTGGCACGTGACAACCGTGATGAAAATTTAATTATTGCTGCTGCTCGTCAAGCTTACGATATGGGCTGGCTTGATCGTGCAATTTATGCGATTGATAATACCGATAAAGTGGATAGTTTAGCGCTATCGCATCCGATGCCGCACCAAGATGCCGTGGTTCGTTACAGCCAATCAGCAGGTATTGATCCAGAGTGGGCTTATGGCATTATGCGTCAAGAGAGTCGCTTTGTAACCTCTGCTCGCTCAAACGTTGGCGCTAGTGGCTTGATGCAGGTCATGCCCGCTACCGCAAAATATATTGCTCGCAACTTAGGCGAGACGTATAGTGCCAGTCGTGCCAATAGTGGTGATACCAATATTCGTTATGGTACATGGTATATGGGTGATATCTTAGGTAAATTGAATCGTCAGCCTGTCGTAGCCACCGCAGGTTATAATGCTGGACCTAATAATGCCAAACGTTGGCAACCAGTTTATGGCTCGCTCGCAGCTGATCAATACGTTGAGTCGATTGCCTTTCCTGAAACGCGCAACTATGTGAAGCACGTGATGGAAAATGCAACGATCTATAGCAACTTGTTAGGTCGTAGTAAGCCGATTAGTCAGCGTATGGGTACGGTGCCTGCTGCATTTTAAGAAGTTTGTACTGATAGAGAGCGGCTTTAATATTTAATTACGCTGTATGTGTAAAAAACCATGAACGAGCGATGAGATGACCTCAAAATCTTAGGCAGTGTACATTTACTTCAAGGACTGGGTTCTGTATTGCACAGGGCTCAGTCTTTTTAGTTTAAGCTAAGTTATTTCTTGACTGTAGGAGTGGAACTTAGCTTATGTTTACGTTTTTGCTATAGATTAAAAAAAACGTTTTGTTAACATGGCTTTAATCAGTGTTTTCTATTGATGTTTATAAACCGTTATTTATGTTCTTTGTTAGCTCTATGCTTAGTATTACGAGTGTTTGTGTTCCAAATACTGGCTCCTAAGCGATAGCCCATGTTTTATCACTGCTAGATGTCTTCAGCCCTTATGATCAAAAAATATCTCAATCTGTATCTGCTATCGAAAGTTAGGCCTCACTCATCTACTCAGATGCAGATGCACTCGCTATCTAAACGGCTGCCATATCTAAGTCAGTTAAAGATCCATTCATCGATTCAATCCATCAAAAATTTGCATAAATATCATACCAGCCTAGTAGGCAAAAAAACTTTTGGCACACTTAATACTACAGTAAGCATTGGCGCATTGTTGATATTGCAAGGTATTGTGCTGATACCAGCCCATGCTGCCAGTACTACTAAAAGTGGGCAGCGTGTATTGATGATTGAAATGACACCAGCATTATGTAGCCTGCAGCCAACACGTGCCCGTATGCGTCAATGTCTTGAAGGCTACTCATTAACCGTAGCGGGCTTGGACATGGGGTATGGTGAGCGTTGTGGTCGTGGTAGCGAGCCTCGTTTGACACCATTGCAGTTAAAGGTTGTTAACCGCATCATGCCTGACACCACTGTACGCAGCCAAGTATGGCAGCGGTTTGGTGTGTGTAGCCCACTCAGTGCTAGTAGCTATTTTCGGCAGATCACTAACTATGCTGGCGCATTGAAGTTACCGAATGAGCTCAATACTGGCAACAGTTATACGGTTTCTAAGTCGCGATTTCTCAGTCAAATGACACGCCTTAATAAAGGCATGTCATCGGCTAGTGTTGATCTTATTTGTCAAGCAGGTAGCCGAAAACAGTCCATATTAACTGAGATTGATGTTTGTTATGACGGTGCTGATTTTGGTCGTTGTCATAACATGGTAGATAGTTGTGGCAGTAAATTTATTATTTCAGGTGGTCGCTGAGTATTTTTAATAAATTCATTTGTATAAAATGTAACAATATAGTGCTGAGTAAGGTGGATATTGCTGCTAGACGATTCAGTAAACGAAGTGCTACACTAGCTCTCGGTTTATAGCTGCTATTAAGCATCAGCAGCAAACAAGTCGATATCTAAAATGATAATCACTAATTACAACTATCAATTAGAATCATGAGTTATCTAATAATCAAATAGGGAGTATTCAATGTCAATGAAACAGCCTTTACGTGTTGCCGTTACCGGTGCCGCTGGTAACATCAGTTATGCGATGCTATTCCGTATTGCCTCTGGTGAAATGCTAGGTAAAGATCAGCCAGTTATTTTGCAGTTGCTTGAAATCACTCCAGCACTTGACGCCCTAAAGGGTGTGGTTATGGAATTAGAAGACTGTGCATTCCCATTATTAGCGGGCATCGTTCAAACTGATGATGCAAACGTTGCATTCAAAGATATCGATTACGCTTTGTTAGTTGGTGCTCGCCCTCGTGGCCCAGGTATGGAACGTAAAGATTTGCTAGAAGCCAACGCTGCAATTTTCTCAGCGCAAGGTAAAGCATTAAACGACGTAGCAAGCCGTGATGTTAAAGTATTGGTTGTAGGTAACCCTGCCAACACAAACGCGCTAATCGCTCAACGTAATGCACCAGATCTTGATCCACGTAACTTTACAGCAATGACTCGTTTGGACCACAACCGTGCTATGGCACAGTTGGCTGGCAAAACTGACAGCACTGTAAATGACGTGAAAAACATGATCATCTGGGGTAACCATTCATCAACTCAGTATCCTGATCTAACCGCTTGCACTGTTAATGGCAAACCAGCATTAGACTTGGTTGATCGTACTTGGTACGAAGGTACTTATATCCCAGAAGTACAACAACGCGGTGCGGCAATCATTAAAGCACGTGGTGCATCATCTGCTGCATCTGCAGCTAACGCTGCTATCGCACACATGCGTACGTGGGCACTTGGTACTGATGAAAACGATTGGGTATCAATGGGTGTTTACTCAAACGGTGAATACGGTATCTCTGAAGGTTTAATTTACTCATTCCCATGCACTTGTGTGAACGGCGACTGGTCTATCGTAGACGGCGTTGATGTGTCATCTGATTTCTCAAAAGAGAAAATGGCTGTCACTGAGCAAGAGCTTAGCGAAGAGCGTGATGCAGTAGCACACTTACTACCATAAGTTAGTATCTAGCATTATTCGTTTTTAGTTAAAAAAGCCCTCTTAAATGTGAGGGCTTTTTTATGGTTTAACAACATTAACATAAGCATTAACATTGGATAACAGTGTTTGAAAAACCACTTGCTACAATAAAGGTGTTAAGCCAAAATATAAACCAGAGTTTATACTGATAACTAAAAAGGAGAATAACAATGTTAGGCGAACCTGAATACACTATGAATGAGTTGTTTGAACAGTTAGGACTTGATAGCTCAGATGAAGCAATTAATAGTTTTATCGAAAAGCATCAATTGCCAAAAAACGAGAAATTGATAGAATCTAGTGTTTGGACTGATACTCAGCGTATGTTTTTGCAAGAAGAATGGCAAAAAGATGCGGAATGGGTAGAAGTTATTGATGAGCTAAATGTACGTATGCATCCAGATGCCTAGCTAAGAAAGCAATCGTATCTTATGAAAAACCCACAAATATTTATGTTGTGGGTTTTTTTATGCTGTAGATATTTGCTCTAATGAGTTGGTTGATTGGCTCGCCACTCGATCAATTCTCTTACATCATTATGAATACCAGTCTTCAATGCCTCTAAGCCATCATAACGGCGTTCACCATGCAGGTAATGCAAAAATCGGACTTGTAAAGTTAAGCCATATAAATCCGCTTGTAGCTCTGGGAAATGAACCTCTAAGCGCCAATTCTGCTTTTTATCTACAGAGGGTCTAGTGCCTATATTGGCTGTACCAAATAAACTATTAGCACGCAATCCTGCTATACCCGTTTGACCATTAATGGCAGATAACGTCAAGCCATCCGCTATTACATTACCATCATTATCAAGACTCACCACATCGACTGCAAAAATACCATGTAAAGCAGGCTTTATTCGCTGCAAATCAATATTTGCGGTAGGGAAGTCTATCGTTCGACCTATCTGATCACCGCGGACAACCACTCCTGTAATTGCATATTCACGACCAAGTAGTCGGTTGGCTGCTTGAATATCACCTGCCAACAATAAATCACGCACACGAGTTGAGCTAATGCGAGCCGCTTCATCACTACTGTCAGTGATCGTATGTAAATTAGTCACATCTAAGCCATAGTTGCGTAAAAACTGGCTATCACCTGTACGGTCATGACCAAACTTAAAGTCATCGCCCAACACTAATGCTTGTACGTTTAGACGCAGTGCCAAAATGTCTGCAAAGGCTTGTGCTGATAGCGAGCGAAATTCTGTATCGAATCCTGCCACTATCAAAGTTTCTACACCGTATTCTGCTAGCAATGCTTGTTTTTCAGCGAGAGTGGTCAAACGTGCAGGTGCTTTGTCTGGCGCAAAAAATTCACGAGGTTGTGGCTCAAATATCATGACAGCAGAGCCAAGGTTTTTTGTCTGTGCGATTTTTTGGACTTGTGCAAGCATCGCTTGATGTCCTAAATGGACGCCATCAAAGTTACCGATAGTCAACACACAGGGTGCTAGGTCTACTGGGCTAATATTTGCAGGCAAAATATTTGGCGATGCAATCAGTTGCTCAAGAAAATAGGTGTTCATAAATTTTCAGCTATGATAGATAAGACCCGATAAAAAAAGAAAAACACACCATACTAAAAATCGATGTGTCTAAAATCAGTCATTATAAAGTAAAATGGCTATACTAACATCCTATAGTCTACTCATAATTTAAGTATAACGTTGTCAGTTCCATAATTTTAAAAGAATGTGGTGGTTTATACTTGCTTTTCTTTGATGGCTATCGTTAGAAATAAACCATTAAAAACCTTTATCTGTCATGCTATCAAATAAATATGGAGCCCTTATGTCTGATGTTGACTTCGATGCTGTGCCGTCTCTCTTGCTTAAATACAACCTCACTGACAAATTTACGGTACAGCGTGCAAGTGAAAAAGACTTGCCAGAGATTTTGGCGATTTATAATCAGAGTATTGCGGGTAAACAAGCAACAGCTGATCTGGCAACAGTGACCTGTGCAGAACGTGAAGATTGGTTTAACGAACATATAAATAGTGCCACACGACCTATTTATGTCGTTCGATCAGTGACCAAAACTGGCGAAAGTAATGACCTGACTGAGAGTTCGCCGATAGTGGCATGGGGCAGTTTTAGTGATCTTTATGCACGTACGGCTTACCATATTAGCACTGAGATTAGTATTTATTTGCATCAAGACTTTCATGGAAAAGGACTGGGCAGCTCATTGACACGCTGGATGCTCACACAAGCAGCAGATTTAGATATTCATAACATCATTGCACTTATTTTTGCCCATAATCAGCCAAGCTTAGGGCTATTCCGTAAGCTTGGTTTTGAGCAATGGGGTTATATGCCAAAGGTTTGTGATATGGAGGGCTTTATAGCCGATGTGGTTATGCTAGGTAAGGCTGTGTCGTCAGACTGAAACTTCTGAGATAACGCCACAGTAGATTGATAGTATTTTATCAATGACGGGCACTGTGGTGCTTTACCCTAAAATTTTCCATTGTCCTTCTATTTTCTGTAACTCATAGCTCAAGGGTGCCGGCTCACTCTGTCCTTTTAACAATATCTCGCCAGTGATGGTAGCACGTGTTTTATCATCATTGTATTGAGTATCAATGATGGTGACACTATCGACGGTTTGTTGGAAAGAGTATTGGGTCTTGGCGAGCTCTTCTGCGAAGTTTTCCATGTCTACTTTGTAGTATCCAGCAGCTTCTTTTGCATCGCCGTAATACAGACTGTCTAGTGATTTTTTAACCGTATCTTCTGGTGTGCCAGTTTCGGTATCATTGGTTAGTAGGCTTTTTTGCTCAGTGGCATCTGGCGTCCCGTCAACTGCTTGTTCGCTCTCACTTTTAGCTTCATTGTTAGTATCAGTGTCATTACTAGTATCCGCTGTTTCTGTGGTATCGGTTGTTGTCTCGGCATCTACATCCTTGCTACAACCGCTCAAAAGCAACCCAGTGCTCAGCAGACCTGTGGCAAGTAGGAGTGGCAAACGTTGGAAGGTTAGCTGTCTAGTAGTCATTGTTAAGCCTCAATATTGATTAACTGTCTATTATGGCAATTATTTGCATTGTATATTGTCAACTCTCATACCAAGCTTGTTTTGGTTTGGTAAGTGAAAACCTGCTCTATCTCTGTCTATCCGTGCTTTAGCTGACGAGGACGGAAGCCTGTGGCCAGTAATACCACACCATAAACCAGCGCGCCTACTGCACACATAATCAGTAGAGCTACTATGCGTTTCCACTGAGCATCATTGGTAGGGAAGTAGGGTAGCATGACATAAAGCATACCAACCATGGCACTGGTAGACATTACAAACTGAGCAAACAGTTTTTTCCAGTGGCTACCAAAGCGGAAGATATCACGCTTATGTAAGAAGTAATACAGTAAGCCTGCATTTACAAATGCGGCACCAGTTGTCGCCAATGCTAGACCACCATGTAGCGGTATCTCTAAAAAGTAAAAGATACTGATAAAAATAATACTAAAAATCATGTTGGCAAACACGGAAATAATACCGATTTTCACCGGTGTTTTGGTGTCTTGACGCGCAAAAAAGGCAGGTGCAAATATCTTGATTAACATAAACCCTAAGATACCGCCTGCCATACTCCGTAGCGCCAGCGCACTCATCTGTGAATCCTGTAAAGTAAATTCACCACGCATGAATAAGGACTGCATAAGTACATCTGCTAGCATAAACAAGGCAGCTGCTGCTGGAAGTCCAACCAATATAATCAAGCGTGCTGCCCAATCAAGGGTCTTTTTAAAACTTACATCGTCTTTTTGAGCCTCGCTTTTCGACAAGCTTGGCAAGATAACCGTGCCTATCGCCACCCCGATTAACCCTAGCGGTAACTCACTCATACGCTCTGCAGCATAGAGCCAAGACACCGAACCGCCAATCATTAATGACGCAAACACAGTGTTGAGCAATAAATTAATCTGCGTGACAGAGACACCAAAGATAGCAGGTAGCATAAGCTTTAAAATACGGCGAACACCTTCATGCTGAAAGTCTATCTTTGGTGCAACTAGTAGCTTTTGTTGCCATAGCTGCGGCAGTTGTATCAAAAACTGGAGCAAACCTGCGATAGCAACCGCATAGCCGAGCGCCATGATAGGGGTATCAAACATAGGCGCAAAAATCAGCGCACCGCCAATCATGCACAAGTTTAATAACACAGGGGCAAACGCTGGTGCCGCAAAACGTCCGTAGCTTTGTAATATGCCACTCGCAAAAGCGGTCATAGAAATGAACAGTAAATAAGGAAAAGTCAGACGCAGCAGTTCAGTCGTAATCGCAAACTTATCTGGTTGATCCGCAAAGCCTGGCGCAAACAAGGTTACGACCCAAGGTGCAATTAAGATAACCACTACCGTCAGCATGGACAGAGCCATTAATAGTGCACCTGATGTGCGGCTAACTAAAATCTGTACCTGCTGTAGGCTATATTTTTCTTTATATTCGGATAGTACAGGGACGAAGGCCTGACTGAAGGCACCTTCTGCAAACAGCCGGCGTAAAAAGTTCGGTATCTTAAAGGCGACCAAAAAAGCATCCATCAAACCACCAGCGCCAAAGGCACCCAACAATACGATATCGCGTACTAGACCTAAAATACGAGACAACATGGTCATACTGCTGACCACCATAGTTGAACGAAATAACCGACTTTTTGCCATGAGAACCTATTTTGCTAAGTTGTTTGCTGACTTACTGGTGTCAAAAAATTGACGAATTATAGCATTTTCATAATCGAGATAAATGGATTGAGTGTGGAATATAACTTAGAGTTTGCTATCAATTAGGCTATGGGCGACCATCTCACGCAGCTTTGGCCATTCAAAAAAATCACCGGGATCGGTTTTGCGGCCTGGTGCGATATCGCTATGGCCTGTCACATGACGACGTGTTTTGGGGTAAGCATCATATATAGCTGCGATAACTGGTGCTAGCGTATCGTATTGCTCTTGAGTGAAAGGCATAAAATCTGACCCTTCAAGCTCGATGCCAATGCTATAATTATTACATTCAGGTCGACCTAAATAGCTTGATCGACCCGCATGCCAAGCGCGTTCGTTGAAGTTTACAAACTGAGTAATGGTTCCATCGCGCTCAATAAATAGATGCGCTGAAACTTCCGCCCCTTCGATTGATTTAAAATAAGGATGGGCATTCCAGTCCAGTTGATTGGTAAACAACGCCTTTACATAGGGTATGCCATCAGAGTTACATGCGCCAAAATCATTGGGTGGCAAGCTAATATTATGAATGACAATAGTGTCGATACTGATATCTGTCGGTCTCATATTTTTATTTGGTGACGCAAGCCATGTGGCTGCAGATAGTAAGCCGTCTTTGATAGTCATTGATGCTGCTGTGGTCATGATATTCTCTTTTATAATAGTACTAAGGCGTGTTGATCATTCACAAGTCGGCACTGCTGATCGCTCAGGCAGTTCTAGGCACGCCCTAATAGATGTGCTATAGATGATTTATTGTGATCACTTTTTTATAAAATAATAGCAAAAGTGACGTGGATGCTTAAGCGGTCTAAAGCGAATATGGCTTTTTAAGTTATTTGATTTGACGACTCAGCAGGCATTACTTTCCAATTCTTAATCACGCAATCGGCGTATGAATAATAACATCTGAGGTTTTATCCTATGTCTAAACAGCCCGCTTCTCTATCTGTCGATTGTACCTTAACAGCAACTTGCCAACGAGCTTGTTTGTCATTTGCTATCACTGGATTGCTATTTTCTATACAAGCACAAGCTTTTTTGCCAACGCCAGAACTGCTAGTTACCACAGGGGAGCTGGCAGATAAGCCACAAACGACAATAAATAGTGATACCGCACCTAGCAATAACGCACCATATAATGGTGCTGAAGCAAACGTTCAAAGTACACAAACGATGCTAGGTAAAAAAGACGGTAATACCCAATCGTTGCTAGCTGTGTGGCGCAAACAGGCAGAAACAAAGAATCTAGCACAGCATACAACTTGGCGACGGTTATTGTATTTCTTTGATGATCAAAAGAAGTTAATTGGTAAGAAAAAACAAACGAGCATGGTTGATGATGCTGATTTTTTCTTAAGTAAAAATGGTCGCAGCGATTCAGCAGCGGAACTTGATGCCATGCTCGTTGCGCTTGCAAATGAAACAGCGATGACTGTTAACAATAGCAACTCGGTACTGTGCCGTTTTCCTGCGAGAGTACAATGGCTAACTGATACCTTGAATATCGACGACCCAGCGCTACAAGTTGATTGTCCAGAGCTGGATGAGTGGATGCAAACGATTGCACCTGAGCAGCTGTCTCTTATGTTTGCACAGGAGTATTTAGACAATCCGCTCTCAGCGTTTGCTCATACTCTACTGCGTATCGACTCAAAAGAAAGCGCGGCCGATCCCAAGCAGATCCAGCATGCTTATGCGCTGAATTATACGGTAGATGGCAATCCTGAGGATAGCTTTCCGGCATACTCTGTCAAGTCAGTGATCGGTGCTTATGATAGCCTTATTGAGATTGACCCTTATCCTGAAAAGCTCGCTAATTATCTACAAGGAGATGAGCGTGATACGTGGACCTATCAGCTAGATCTGACACCGAGCGAAGTGCAGCAAATTATGTTGCACGTTTGGGAAACCAAAGATTTGAAGCTACCCTATTACTTCACCACAGATAATTGCGCGTCTGAAGTGTTGCGCTTAATTGATGTGGTGCGCCCGCAGCAGCATTTATTAAGTCGATTACAGTATGCCGTCGTTCCCTCGGATGTGGTGCAGTTACTTGATAAAGAGGGCTTGCTCGCCAGTACTATTTACACGCCAGCAGATAGCACCTTACGCCAATCACAGCTTAATGAGAGCAAGCAGCAGCGTAAGCAACTGGGCTACCATAATAGTGCAGAACAGACTATAAACGAGATTAAATCTGCGCAGCTCGATCCTATCTCAAGTATATCAGCCGATGGTCAGACATTGCAGCAGCGGCGTATCGCTGTGTCGGATAATAATCCAGTGGACCGTCATTCCTTAAACCTGAGCCGTATTGCTATAGGGCAGCGCGGTGATAACGATTATATTGATCTTGGGGTGAGAGCAGGCTTCCATGACATTCTAGATCCCACTTCAGGGTATCCACAGTTTTTTAATTTAGAAGGCTTGGCTGCGACCCTACGTCTATATGACACGGACAGTGATAAAGACAATCAGCCAAAAAATATCGTCTTGCAAAATGCCACGTTAATTCGCGGTCGTTCTTTTAATCCCGTTAATTCTGCTAAGACAGGAAAATCGTGGGGTGCAAGTATCGAGGCGACACGCGTCAATGACGGCTCACAGAAAGATGGCACCGATCATCTAGTAGGAAGTGTTGGCTACGAGACGGGCTGGTCTTGGGCCTTTGGAACCCCGAATGTGGGTACTGGCGAGATGCCACCGCAGTTGTGCTATGCTTTTTTATCAGGGACGACGCAGGCAGGTCGCGGTATTAGTAAAGGCGTTCGTATCGGCGCAGGTGTGAATGCAGGTTGTCACTATCAGATTAACAATCAATTACGTGCGCAGGCTGAATTGCAACTGCCATATTGGTATCATGGCAATAGCGATACGTCTGACGTCCGTGGTCATTATTGGCAGCCGATTTCGACAGTGGGTCTACAATACGATATCGATCAAAAACAGGCGCTACGCATGAAGGCTAACTATGAGTGGCAAGATCGTATCGATGCCAATGAAGACATACAGCTGTCATATAGGCGTTATTTTTAGAGTTTAGTGGCTTTTATAATGGTTTTCAAAATGAGGACAGGGTCTAGTATTTTTTGAGTGTGACTATTGGTATTATCATCAGACGTTTTGCTAAATAAGGGGTATATGATGGGTAAGCAAAATTTACTGATTATAGGTCAAGGTGATATTGGTTTGCCAGTTACCAATAAGCTTGCACAGGACGGTTTGAATGTCACAGGACTGGCTCGTGGTGAACGGTATAATTATGAGCTAGATGACACAGTACAGTTTATGCAAGAGGATGCGTTGAGTTTGACCAGTCAGCAGTTGCAAGACTTCACTCATATTGCCATTATTGTGACTCCTGATGAGTATTCGGCCAGCGGTTATCACGATAGCTACCTTGCTATTTGTCAGCATTTGGCAACGCTTGAACCTCAGCTGCCCAATCTGTCGCGTGTTGTTTTTATCTCCTCAACAGGTGTTTATGGACAAAATGATGGCGAGTGGATCGATGTAGATACTAAGCCACTTACTCCTGAGCGTGAAGCCTCAAGAGTGATATTGCAAGCGGAACAAGCATTGCAACAAGGATTTGGTCATAAAGCCATTATTATTCGTCCTAGTGGTATTTATGGCCGAGCACGCTTAATGCGCCTACGTAAAGCCAAAGAGAAACATAAAGAGCCAGTGGCTGAGGCACATTGGAGCAACCGAATCATGGATCGTGATTTGATTAATATTATTGCAAAAGTAATGACGATAGAGGTGCCACAACCAATCTATTTAGCCACTGACTATGCGCCCGTCACCACATTGGAGTTAGGCGTTTGGTTAAGTCAACAAGTAGGTGAGACATCACCTATGATTGACGATGAAAAAACAGCAGTTACGGGAAAACGCTTGCATAGCAATATTCCATTAGCTTGGCTGGATTATCCTGATTGGCAAGTAGGTTACCGTGATATTTTGCGTCATCAAGCATAATGCTATACCAAAAAAGTAAGCATCATCGTGTCCAAGCTTGTTTAGATGACAATGTGTGGTACTAGCGCTTATGTTTCTCGCTACTCCAAATTTTGTGGATGGTATAAGATGACCGTTGGACCTGATTTGCCTTATTTGTTTTATATTTCGTAATCTATGGAGATTTCATGACCCAGCCTTCTACTTCTGATAATCGCTTAGCTACTACTGATATGACGGCGGTAGGCGGTAAGCTTGCAGAAGGCAACGCTGAGCAATCGCCTATTTTTTCTGATAGTAAGCGACCAGCTATCGTGCACCCTAACTTTGATCCAAAGCAATCACCACTTGACCCTGCAAGGCCTTTGACTGATATTCCAGAGCCTACACGTCGTCTTAATGGTCAGCTCCGCCGGTTATACGGTAATGCGGCGCGTTTTTCTCAGCGTAACAAAGACAATTTATCTAAATGGGCATTGATTGCTTCAGAAGACTTGAGGGATCACTTGTCGCTGCTGCGTGCCGCTAATTTGGCTGAGTTTCCAGACAGTTTTTATCATAATCATAGCGAGCAGCCATTATTAGTACCTCTAACTGACATGATATTGTTAGATATGTCAGATATTCAGAAAGCGCTTCATGCTTATCCAAAGCTGCAGCGTTATGGTTTTTCACTTGTTGATAGTTCATCAAATTCTGAGCTGAATAATACTAATGTCGAAAATAACGGCGCATCGCTACGTGCATTGACCAAACGTTATAATCCCGATGAGCTACTAAATAGTCTTTATGCAGATGATTGGCAAGTGATTTTGCAGCCGCAGCAGTTTGAGACAGGCAAGGGTAGTCTGGCTACTGATATCATGGCGTGTAGTGCTGCTTTGCATGTTTTAAAACAATGTAGTACGCGTAAAAGCATCAACCACAGCTATAGTGCGGCGCAAATTTGTCAGCATATACGCAGCTACCTGCTCAGTCAGGTGATTTGTGAGCCATCACAGCGTCATGTGTATCGTCAGATACGAGTTTTTTCAGGACATATTATTGTTGCTGCTTATCATTTGGGCTGGGAGATACAAGTGAGTCATGACGGACAATGTTACTTTAACCTCTCATCACGCAGCGGTTTGCTGACTCGTTATCCCAATATGCAAGACTACGATATCAATGGCTGGTTAAGTTAATGGTTGGTCAAGCTGACTAATAATGCGTACAATACTGCCAGTTTTTTGCCCTTATTTTTGTCAATAGGAACCTCTCTATGCTTAATGTTTCAGTACCTAACGCTCAAAACCCTTCTTTCTCCTCTCATCAATTTATTCAATTGGCTTTAGACAATCAAGTTCTCAAATTTGGTGAGTTTGTCCTCAAGTCTGGTCGTATCAGTCCGTATTTTTTTAATGCCGGTTTGCTTGCTAGCGGTGAGATGTTATCGTTATTAGCACGTGGCTATGCTGATGCATTGGCAGCGCAAGTGGCTGAGGCAAATAACGGCGCAGATGTGCAAGAGTTGGTCATCTTTGGTGCTGCGTACAAAGGCATTCCTTTTGTGGCTGCAACGGCACAAGCATTGTGGTTGCATCATGGTATCAATGCTAAATGGGGTTATAACCGCAAAGAGGCCAAAACCCATGGCGAAGGTGGTAATTTGGTAGGTGCTGATGTCAGTGGCAAAGCGGTTTGGGTGCTTGATGATGTCATTACAGCTGGCACGGCAATGCGTGAAGTCGTTGAGATTTTAGAACAAGCGGGTGCGAGCGTTGCAGGTATTATCGTTGCGCTTGATCGTAAAGAAAAAGGCCAAAGCGATCATTCTGCCATTCAAGAGCTGGCCTCAACATTAGAAGTGCCAGTACGTGCACTTGTCGATATTGATGATTTAATCAGTTATTTAGCAGATGACAATAGTCAATATAAAGATGCGACCCAGCTGGCAAAAATGCAGCACTATCGTAAGCAGTACGGCGTATAGTTGGGCACTGAGTTCGTTTCATATTAACAATATAACGTAAGTGAGTCTTATCATGAGCCAACCAAAACAAGAAAAATCGCTAAATATACTCGTCATTATGGATCCTATTGAGCAGGTTAACTATAAAAAAGACACCAGCCTAGCCATGATGTGGGCCGCTCAAGATCGCGGACATCAGCTTGGTTACTGTCAGATTCATGACTTGTGGTTGGACCGTGGTCAGTTGATGGTTGATACACAGCCGCTTACAGTGAAGCGTGATCCTACAGATTTTTATACATTGGGCGATAAAGCAACAGGGCCAGTGGGCGACTATGACGTGATCTTGATGCGTAAAGATCCACCGTTTGATATGCGTTTTATCTATACGACCTATATGCTCGATCATGCCAAAGCTGCAGGCGTATTAGTGGTCAATGATCCACAAGCGATTCGTGACTGTAATGAGAAACTGTTTGCCACTTGGTTTAGCAACTATATGAGCCCAACGATTGTGACCAGCAAACAAGCACATATTCGCAAGTTCATCACTGAGCAGCAAGACGTTATCGTCAAACCGTTAGATGGTATGGGCGGCACAGGGATTTTTCGTTTAACTGCTGATAGTCCCAATATTGGTGCCACGCTTGAGATGCTCACAGAGCTTGAAACATTACCCATCATGGCACAGCGTTATCTACCAGAAATCAAAGATGGTGACAAGCGTGTACTCATTGTCGATGGGGTAGTAGTGGACTATTCGTTGGCTCGTATTCCGAGCAAAGGCGAAACCCGAGGTAATCTGGCTGCTGGTGGTCGCGGTGTGGCTATGCCGTTAACGGACGTTGAGCGCCAAGTAGCTGAAGTGGTTGCACCGATCGTTAAGGAAAAAGGTCTAATGTTCGTTGGTTTGGACCTAATCGGTGGCCGTATCACTGAGATTAATGTCACTAGTCCGACCTGTGTACGCGAGATTGATGATCAGTGCGGTACAGATATTGCAACCGACTTTATCATTGCTATTGAAAATAAATTGGTCATTTGAGCAACTGAGTGCTGGCTCTAGCAATAATAGAGTGATTTATTTTTAAGGTATCTGAACAATGGTAAAAAATGGTTGTGCTAGTATGTTGTATTGATACGCTATAAATAAGAGCGACTTTATCATTGTCTCACCATGTTTATCAAAGCCAAGTCGCGGTTACTCACGACTTGGATTTTTGTTATTGATAATGAATAAAATACTATATATAAGCTCACTATTTACACTATACTATGCGATATTTTATAGAGTCGTTATTTGTTGATGATTTGAATGTTGGTAGAGTAATAAGTTCTTTATATAAACAAAAAAGATAGGCAGATATACATGAAGACACCGCATATATTAATGATGGCTGCTGGTACAGGCGGGCATGTTTTCCCTGCATTGGCAGTGGCTGAAGAATTGACTCAGCGCGGTGCTGTTATCCATTGGTTAGGCACCCCAAATGGTATGGAAAATGGCTTGGTTCAACCAACTGGCTATAGTTTTCATGCTATCGACATGCAAGGGTTACGTGGTAAGGGAATAGGGCGCTTATTAAAGCTGCCAGTGACTTTGTTGGCAGCGACGATGGCTGCTATAAAAGTAATTCGTAACAATCAGATTGATATTGTTGTCGGCTTTGGTGGTTATGTGACCGCGCCTGGTGGTATTGCCGCACGGTTGACCAAGACGCCACTGATTATCCATGAGCAAAATGCCATCGCTGGCATGAGTAATCGTTATTTGTCTAAGATGGCGACCAAAGTATTGCAAGCCTTTGAGGATACGTTTGCCAATAGTGAGCTTGATGCAAAATTAGAGACAGTTGGTAATCCAGTACGTAATGCTATTACTGGGGTCGATGAACCAACCGTGCGCTATGATGTCAATGATAGCTCACCGCTTAAATTACTTGTGGTTGGTGGCTCACTTGGCGCGCAAGTATTGAATGAGACAGTGCCTAAATCATTGGCACTGATGAATCATGCTTTTGAAGTGCGTCACCAATGTGGTCGTAATAATGAGGCAGCCACACAAGCGGCTTATGATGAGCAGGATTTAAGCATTCATAAGTTTGTCGTACAGCCGTTTATCGATGATATGGCGGCAGCATATAATTGGGCTGATATTATTGTTTGCCGCGCAGGTGCATTGACGGTGACGGAAATTCAGAATGTCGGTATCGCCGCTATTTTTGTGCCGCTACCACATGCCGTTGACGATCACCAAACTGCCAATGCTAAGACACTAACTTCACATGATGCCGCGATTTTATTGCCCCAGTCAGAGCTTACGTCACAGCGTTTGAGTGAAGAGCTTTCTTCCCTTGATAGAGCGAGCTGTTTAGCAATGGCCAAAAAAGGTCACGCTCTTGCCAATCGCAGTGCCAGTAAGCAGGTTGCTGATATTATTTGGCAAGCCCTATAGTTTGTGATTCTATCAGCGGCTATTTTTATGACCAATTATTTTAATTTACTACATTTTACTCGCCTTTAATAAAGAGAATTTCTTATGCCTACTTCTGCAAAAGCTTTACCTAAGCGTTTGATTGAAATACCAGAAATGCGCCGTATTCAGCATTTACACTTTGTAGGTATTGGTGGTTCAGGAATGTGTGGCATTGCAGAGGTGATGAGTAATCAAGGGTATGAAGTCAGTGGATCTGATATTGCTGAGAGTGTAGTTACACGTCGTCTACAGCAAATTGGTATTGATATATCCATTGGTCACGACTCAAAAAACATCGCCAATGCGGATGTTATCGTCGTATCATCAGCGATTGACCGTAGTAACCCTGAGATTAAAGCTGCGCTTGAGGCACGCTTGCCAGTGGTACGTCGCGCGGATATGCTGGGCGAGTTGATGCGCTATCGCCACAGTATTGCTGTTGCAGGTGCTCATGGTAAGACCACAACGACTAGTTTGCTCACTACGATGATGGCAGAAGGTCAGCTCGATCCTACATATGTCATCGGTGGTAAATTAAATGCCTCTGGTAAAAATGCGGCACTAGGTAGCAGTCGTTTTTTAGTTGCAGAAGCCGATGAATCTGATGCATCTTTTTTATCTTTGCACCCTATGGCTGCGATCGTAACTAATATCGATCAAGATCATATGGAAACCTATGAGAACAGTTTTGATAAGCTAAAAGCGGCTTATATTCAGTTTTTACAAAACATGCCGTTTTATGGTTTGGCAGTGGTATGCGGTGATGACCCAGAACTTTACGCGATGATTGATGACATCGGTCGACCTGTATTAACCTTCGGACTCGAGCCTTTTAATGATGTGCAGGGTATTGACCTAGTCACTGAAGGCACCAAGACGCACTTTACTGTTTTGCGCCGTGACCGTGAACCATTACGTTTGACACTCAATATTCCTGGTACTCACAATGTCTATAATGCACTGGCCGCTATAACCATGGCGACTGATGAAGGGGTCGATGATGCAGCGATTACCCGTGCACTTCAGAAGTTCGAAGGCGTTGGCCGCCGCTTTGAGCAGCAAGCTTCTGTAGATATTGATGATGGTAATGTTCTATTGATTGATGATTATGGTCATCACCCAAAAGAAGTCGATGCGACTATCAAAGCTGCCCGTCAAAGTTTCCCTGATCGTCGCTTAGTCATGTTATTTCAGCCACACCGTTTCAGTCGTACGCGTGACTGCTACGATGATTTTGTCGAAGTGCTATCAAGCGTCGATGAGCTATTATTATTAGATGTATATTCAGCAGGTGAAACGCCGATTGCAGGTGCTGATACCAAGTCGTTGGCACGTAGTATTCGTTTACGTGGTGAAGTTGAGCCGACGATTGTAGATAAAGACAATTTGGCGCCTGTAATGCAGCGTTTATTGAAAGCCAATGATATGCTGATTACCCAAGGTGCTGGTAATGTAGGACAGATCGCTGTTGATTTGGCTGCAAATAACCTTTACATCAAGTAAGCTAAAAGAACTTTAGGAACTGTCCTTATGACGACAAATAATGATCAGAAGAATACAAAACATGAAGCCATAGATACTGCTGAAAATGCAGGGGTTTCAAACAATATGAACAGTAATGTAAAAGATGCTAGTCAGTTTGGTAAAGTTGCAGTCGTCTACGGTGGCAGTAGTAATGAGCGTATTATTTCTTTAGACAGTGGTGCAGCGGTATTGCAAGCATTGCAGAACCAAGGAGTTGATGCCACGCATTTTGATCCTAAGCACCAAGACATCACTGAGTTACGTGCGTATGATCGCGTGTTCAACGTTTTGCATGGTCGCGGTGGCGAAGATGGTTTGTTGCAAGGCGTGTTGCAATGGTTTGATATTCCACAAACTGGTTCAGGAATCTTGGCATCAGCACTAGGTATGGACAAAGTACGCACCAAGCAGTTGTGGCAAGGTTGTGGTTTGGCGACAGCGCCCTTTTCATTACTGACCGCAGATACTGACTGGCAGCAAGTGGTCAACATGCTAGGACTACCATTGATTATCAAACCCGTTCACGAAGGCTCAAGCATTGGTATGACGAAAGTCAATAATCTTGATGAGCTTCCTGCTGCTTATGCAACTGCTGTGCAGTGCGGTGATGCGGTAATGGCTGAGCGTTGGATCACTGGGCGCGAGTTTACAATTGTCATCATCGATGATGAGGCGTATCCCGTTATTCGTCTAGAGCCCGCTGATATTACGAATTTTTATGACTTTGAAGCCAAATATAACCGTAATGATACGAGCTATTATATTCCTTGCGGGTTGAGCGCTACCGATGAAAAACATTTACAGGATTTGAGTCTAGCAGCATTTAGGGCTGTTGAAGCAAAAGGATGGGGTCGTATCGATGCTATGCAAGATGCTGCAGGAAATTTTTGGTTACTGGAAATCAATACTGTACCAGGTATGACTAGTCACAGCTTGGTTCCGATGGCCGCTAAGGCTCGAGGTATGGACTTTGATACTCTATGCTGGCATATTTTGGCGCAAACGTTATAGTGAAGTTTTTACTACTGGTACATATATTGATTTGAACAAGTCTAAAGCCTATTTCTATGTTAAAAATAGGGATACGCATACGTTAATGTATCGCTAGAACTGCTATACCACAGCTTCATGTAAACTTGTGTAAATTCGTTGTTACCAGTAAGCGTTAGGCTATTGTTTGATCATAAAATACGTTAATATTGTATGTTATAGGCCACTATGGGCAATGTTTATGTTATTTTGTGAATATAAGCCGTAAGTTAAGAAAAATGTTACGTTTAAATGTGTTTAATAGCATCATATAAATTGTTTTAGTCAAAGACTTTGATAATATATCGACTCAATAGGCTTCTGCGCACTATAGGCATACTCAAATTAATAATTAGCATGATCATTATTATGCAAATATAGGGGTAAAGGTCGTTATGGCTCAAACTGTCAACAAGGTAACTGACTTGATGAGTGATAAAACCCGTCGCCCACAAAACAAGCTTCAAGTACCAAACACGGTCAGATATTTTTTTATGGCCATGGTACTAGGATTGCTAGTCCTAATATTGATTATGGGTGGGAAAGCATTACGTGATGCGCCGCCAGCTGCTATTCATGTCAATCATGAAGGTTTGACAGACGTTCAATATCGCTCATTGCAACAAATAATGGATCAGCAAGAGGTGAGTAGTTTTTTTACCTCTGATCTGCAGGCACTGAGAGATATATCCATTGGTCTGGCTTGGGTTGACCAAGTAAGCGTTTCTCGTGATTGGCAGCGTGGTATTGTTGTGACTGCATTACCGAAACAAGCAGTGGCTAATTTTGGTACAGAGCGTTTGGTTGATGCAAAAGGTGCTGTATTCGTTCCTGCAGATAGCAGAGACTTGAGGCAAGAAAAATTTGCTACTTTGCAAGGTGAAATACGTCAAGCACCAGTTATTATGCAGCAAATGCAGCAAGTCAATGATTGGTATTCGCCACTTGGTATGCAAGTCGAAGATATTATTTTGTCACCAAGAATGACATGGTTGATTCGTTTTGATAGTGGGCTACGTATTATTGTAGATAATGAAAATACCGCACAAAAACTATTAAATTTGAGTCAGTTGCTTAGTAACCAACTAAGCGAGCGTCAAGATGAGATTCAATCGGTAGATTTGCGTTATAAAAATGGTTTTACTATTTCTTAAAAAATAGTAGCGCTATAGATATATGAAAGAGTATAGATAGTAGAAAATAAAGAACGATGAAACTTTTTAGTTTTAGCAGTTTCGATAGTATTTAGCACTGAATACACTACATTATAGTGTATTGATAGCGCTTTTTTAAATGATCTAATGGAGACGTCATTTGGTCTCCTGTTTAGCGATAATAATTTGTCTGGTACCATGAAAAATACTGAAAATCTGGTTGTTGTCCATCTAAGTGCCACGGCAGTCTATGTCGTTATCGGTAGCGTTGTCTCTGCAAAAGACATCCGCATTTTGGGCGTGGGACAAGTTAAAAATAGTGATTTTTATCAAGGTCAAATAAAGCATCGAGAACGTTTGCAGGGAGCTATTAAGCAAGCTATTCAAGAAGCAGAAGATACAGCCAATTGCCGTGTACATAGTGTGTGGCTGACATTGGCAACACCTGAGTTATTTAGTAAAAATAGTGCAGGTGAAGTGCAAGTAGAGGATGACGTAGTACGTGCTAAAGATATGGTACAAGCTTTGTCAAACGCTAAGTCACGAGATCTACCATCAGACTATTACTTGATGCATTGTTGTCAGCAAGGTATTTATGTTAACGATCAAGATTTTATAGTTGATGATGCTATTGAGACAATGGCACATAATATTACTGTGATGTATCACATGATGATGATGCCAGTATCTAGTCGCCAAAATATTCAGAAGTTACTGCAAAGTTGTGACGTTGGTATTGATCATATCGTTTTTGATGCTGTGACCAGTGCTGAATATAGCCTAATGAGCGATGAGCGCCAACAGGGTGTGTGTTTGGTAGATATTGGTGCGAGCACCACCAGCATTTGTGTTTATAAAGAAAATAAACTGATATTTACCCATTGTATTGCGACTGGTAGCCATGAAGTTACTATGGATATTTCTGCTGACTTTGGTATCTCAATGATTGAAGCTGAAAAGCTCAAAAAGACTCATGGTACTGCTGATGTACATAGTGTTGATCCCAGCTCATTCTTTCTCTTTAAACCACAAGGGTCAGGTGACGAGATCAATATCAATATTTATAATTTAGCTCGTATTATTGAGGCTCGCTATATCCAAATATTTACGGAAGTTGCTCGTCAGCTACATGAGGCCGACTTAATTGGCTATATTGATAAAGGTATCGTTCTTACTGGTGGCGGTAGCGTGATCAAAGGTATGATACCTTTTGCTAAGAAACTACTCAAAATGCCAGTCGTGTTGACCAATACGCATCCTGCAATTAGTGCGTATAACCAGTTTGATAATGATGAATCATTCAAGCAGTTGAATATTCAGGTTAACGATCGTACTTATCAAACGGCATTTGGTACACTACTATATAGTCAAAGCGAGCAGTTCCGTCGTAGTGAAAAAAGCGAACCTGAAGCCCTTCAGGAAAATAGAGTCACGAGTATTTTTCAAAGTGCGGGGCAACGTTTTGCGAGTGTACTAAAAAAAATACTATAGTGTTTCTTGATAAAATGCCAAGAAAGCTAGCACTTTGTAGAATAGACTTAAATTATTTAAGCAAAAAATGAAGTAATATAAAAAGTAATGATTTGTGTAATGATGACCTATTGTCATCTACGCTAAAATATTAAGCCATAGCCCTATTTTATTTAAATACATTTATATATAGTATGTCGATAGTGCGCCATATGAGTGCGTTACCACGTATTAATCATCACGCTATCTGCAACTGGAGAATCTTTTTTATGTCAAAATACACCATGCCAGATGATAACCAGCTTCAAAATAACGGCCAAGCGAGCTTCACTGTATTCGGTGTTGGCGGCGGTGGCGGTAATGCAGTTGAACATATGGTACAACAAGGAATTAGAGGTGTAACGTTTGTTTGTGCCAATACGGACAAACAAGCACTTGATCGTCTAACTGCGCCGCATAAACTACAGCTGGGTGCAAAAACCAACCGTGGTCTAGGTGCAGGTGCAAACCCAGAAGTTGGTCGTGAAGCGGCAGAAAGCGAAGAAGAATCTATCCGTGCATTACTCGAACATTCAGATATGGTGTTTATTACGGCTGGTATGGGTGGCGGTACAGGTACAGGTGCAGCACCAGTGGTTGCTCGTATTGCTAAGGAAATGGAAGTATTGACGGTAGCGGTTGTGACCACACCATTTAAATTTGAAGGCGGTAAGCGTATCAAGGCGGCGAAAGCCGGTATCGAGCAGCTAACTAACTTCGTTGACTCTATCATTACTATTCCAAATGATAAATTAATGAGTGTGTACGGCAATATTTCTATGCAAGACGCGTTTAAAAAAGCGGATGATGTACTACTGCATGCGGTGCAAGGTATTGCTGAAACCATCGCTAGCGAAGGTATGATTAATATCGATTTCAACGATATTCGTACTGCGATGACTGCTAAAGGTCATGCAATGATGGGTATTGGCCGTGCAAGTGGGGACGATCGTGCACGTCAAGCGACGGAAAAAGCCATCAGATCACCATTACTTGATGATTTGCGTTTAGAGAATGCTAAGGGTCTATTGGTTAACGTTATTTCTTCTGAGTCGTTATCGCTAGATGAAATGAGCAAAATCAGCATAATAGTGGAAGAGATTACTGATATTGATGATGCTCATATTTTTTATGGTTCAGTCATTGATGAAAAAATGGGTGATGATTTACATGTGACTGTTATTGCAACAGGTTTGACTTTAGATGAAAACGCCGGTAAGGATCCTGAAGTAGCGGAACAAGTTGTACCTTCTGTGAACAGTACTCAGCCAGTTGATCCTAACTTGCATACCAGTGCGCTAAATAGCCAAAAACAGTCTCAAGCTAAGATGTATCAAGATAGTACTGTTCGTTCGAACCCATCACAAGAGCAGCCTAAAACTAAAACCAACAGTATTCAAGATTATCTAAAACGCCAACAAAATAAATAGTATTTTTAGGTATCATGAACTGCAAAAGCCAGCGTTAATCGCTGGCTTTTTTGTGGTTATAGATAAAGTATATCTGTTTGCAAAAGCGTTATTCTATGATCCTTGTAATAGATATAGTCGGTGAACTACTAAGTTGCTAGGGTGTTATACCTTCTTAGATATATTACCTGTACAATCTGTAGTCGATTACCTTGTACCCATTTTAGATTTCTTTGACTATAGAGGTAGCATTTTAAGAACCACTAATTATTAACGAGTAGTAGCATAAGACATATCTCGATAATAAATATCGACTTTAATATGGCTACATACATAGGAATAATTATGTTTTTAGATCATGAAAATAGTTTCAGCTTGGTGTGATAAGTGTTATCAATCAAGGAGATAAGAAAAATAGCAGGTTTTAACTGTGGCGAACTAGTGGTCTGTAATGGTACACTATGGCAATTGTAACAAAATATGTGAGAAGACAGTCATGAACCAAAGAACTATAAAAACTGCGATAGCTGTGACAGGTACAGGTCTTCATAGTGGTCAGCCTGTTGACTTGGAGTTTCATCCACAGCCAGTGAATACTGGTATTGTTTTCGAGCGTTCTGATATCGAAGGCAGTCAAGCTATTCCAGCCAGTGCTTTTTTGGTACAAGATACCATGATGTCCTCTAATCTTGTATTTGGTGGTACACGGGTTGGTACGGTCGAGCATTTGCTGAGTGCGATTGCTGGACTTGGAGTCGATAATCTTTTAATCCGTGTTTCTGCCGCTGAAATACCTATTATGGATGGTAGTGCAGCGCCTTTCGTTGCACTGTTACTTGATGCTGGGTTGTGTGAACAAGAAGCTGCAAAAAAGTTCATTAAGATTGTACGACCAGTACGAGTGAAAGTGGATGATAAATGGGCAGAGTTGCGCCCTTATGAAGGGTTTGAGTTGAATTTTGAAATTGATTTTGATCATCCTGCCATCGATAAAGACTTTCAACATGCACAACTACAGTTTTCTACGCAAAACTTCATTGAGCAATTGAGCTCGGCACGTACTTTTGGTTTTTTACGTGATATTGAAGCACTACGTCAGAATAACTTGGCATTGGGTGGCAGTATGGACAATGCTATTGTTATTGATGAGGCAAACATTCTTAACGAAGAAGGTTTGCGTTTTAATGATGAGTTTGTTCGCCATAAAATTTTAGACGCCTTGGGTGATTTATATTTGATTGGTTATCCAATTATAGGTCGTTTTAACGCTTACAAATCTGGTCATGCGTTAAATAACTTATTGGTGCGAGAGATTTTATCTAACCATGATAACTTTGAAATTGTAACTTTTGATGACAATGTAACCTGTCCTATTGAATATTTACCGATGAAAGGGCTAGTTGTTGAAGCGTGAAGAGGGGAATATACAGGAAGTATCGAAACATTGACGCAATATTACATACGGCGTCTATAATTACATCTTTATAATATTAAAAAATATGAATACACACTCAATATTATTTTGATAGCTTTACTCTAAGCTAGAGTATGCAAAAGCTGTAGATAGTTTTTAAATCATCTGTTGGCTCTATTCATATTATGAATAGAGCCAACAGATGATTTTTTTTATTTGCTCCATTACAAACTTCCATTGTTTTTATTCGATTTTTACATTCTTATTTACATAACTTTACATTAAACAGCCGAGTCTTTTTAATGTTTTGCTAAGCGTAATAGTGCTTTTTTGAGGTTTTCATCAGTGGTGACATGCTCTGCAGCCTGTGATATAGTCCGTTTTATGTTTTGGCTAAGCACCTGATTTTCATTAGCTTTATCAGCCTTAGAAAATTCTGTTGAGAGTGTTGATGCTTGCTTAGATGAGTGATTATTATTCGATTTACTAACGACTACGACGCGGATTTTTTTGAGTTGTTTAAATGTAATTGATTGCTCTGTTAGTACTTGCAAATAAGCATTTTGTAGATAACGGATGTGATTCGCAGCAGTTATTGAGCCAACACTGAGTATTAACTGTTCAGAAGTGAAACCTACGACCCAACAGGTATTGAGGATTTCCTCAGGTAGACAGTCTACCAATAGCTCTTTTACCTCATTGGTCGTTTGTATATATAGACGCATATTATCAGCAAGTGTTTGAGGTAGTGCGCTACCAGCAAAAGCTTGGTGATCGATAAGCTGGGCAAGCCGATTAGGTTGTTTTTTTGACATCGTAATGACTCATCTAATAGGTGACAAAATCGATACTCATAACAGATATGCTAAAGAGATATATGTTAAACGATTTGTGTGAGAGCTGACTAGTCAGATATTTATATCTGTATTAGTCATTACAGAAGAAAGAGCGAAATGTTGTAATTAGGATTTTATCATGTTTGTTTAATGATTATATCCTCCTAACTTAATTGATGCTTCGTTATGGATGACGAGCGGTCTGGTATTAACAATAGGTAGTAAATTTATGAAACAAGCTTTATTAATTTTGTCAGTATTGGGAATGGGTATAGCACAGGCAAATGGTGCTGTCGAAACCACCTTTCAGCCAAATAATACCTTGAGTCATAGTAGATCCACTGTTCCTACTGCGAACTACGCTTCTAGTAGCAACATCTATAGCACTAAAAGTGGTGCTCATGTATATAGTAATGATGAGATCAGCCAAGCCATCGATAGTTTAAGCGCACATGCTAAGCAAAAAGAATATCAGCTTGCTTCGTTGACCAGCCGTTTGTCTTATGAGCAGCGTCAGCAGCAAGCAAGTCTTGTTCCTGATCGTTATTCAGCGCCTGCTATTGCAGCAGCAAATGCATCGCGAGCTGCTTTATCTAGAAGTTCTGGTTATTGTGCTCGTTATGTACGTAAAGCACTGCAATCAGCTGGTTATGAATTTACGCCTAATCCTTCAGCCTATCAATACGCCTCTCGTGGCACGCTAGCGCAAGCTGGTTTTACTAAAATTAGTAACGATACGCAACCACAAGTCGGTGATGTGGTTGTTTACGATCGAACCTCAAGACGTCCACATGGTCATATTCAAATATTTGATGGTAATGACTGGGTATCTGACTTCCGTCAAAACAGTATAAGCCCATACAGTGGTCATCATAATTATACGACATGGCGTGATTCAAAATACGTTGATGATGCATCAAATCGTGGTATCTATCTTGCTATGGCTGACAAATAGTTAGTAGTCAGTTAGCTACGCATATGAGTGTATTCAATTGAACACTTTCTCTAGACTCAGTAATGTTGTTTATAACATTACTGAGTTTTTTATTTTGAGTAGCAGGTTTTAATTGAGAGTGTTAGGCTTTTTGTTGCTTGAGTATTGATTAGAAAAGGTGGTTTTAATAACCTAAGATGTGTCCTAGTTGTTACAACCATTATTCGAATGAGAGTACAGCCTAGCCGAGTTAAATTTCACCTTTTGACCAGTAATGGCAATTATGAAAATCAGGCGGTGTCGGATGAGAGACTGCAAAGTATAGAGCAGTTTTATTTAGCCATAAAATAACACAGGGGTGTATGTACTCGATAGGCGTGCCATACATGGCATATTTGTTATTAGATACTTGGGTTATAGGTATATTGAAGCTTTGTTCAAAATCAATAGGTTTGGAGGTTTTCGATGAAGGTTCAGATGTCTTAGTTTGTGTTAGGGTTATGGCTGGTTTGATATAGCCGCTCCAATCAATAGAAGCACGTGTTTTATTGTCTGTTAGCATCAGAGGCGTAGGTGGCAGAATTACGGGCTTGCGGTAGCTTTCAAATTGATAAAGTGCATAACGACCGTCTGGACTGGCATTGATTTCAATATAGGGTGATGTGTTTTTATCTATACGATTATTATTAATTAGATCGCCAGCGATAAAGCACTCAAGGCAAGTCTCCTCCCATAAGTAGTCAGCAAAGCCAACTTGCTCTACCTTCCAGGTTGGCCAGTTGAGTTGGCTTATCAAAGATGGAGTAGGTAAGCTAATTTGATAATTAAACTGTAAACACATTACTGGTTGGTGGATCACTGTAAGGCTAACAGCAATACGAATATTTTTTAGTTCATCTATAGTGCTATTAAGCTGTTTTGCATCAGCTACTATTGTGTCATTTGCTAAGCATAAATGAAAAGTTTGGCTCATAATTTGATAACGTCCAACATTTAAAAATAAGAATCATAAAATATCTTATCTGCTAACTGCTTTCATTTTTATAAAAAATTCTATTTAGGGTAAGCGATAAGTATGAAATAGGATATATATATATAGCATAAAAGCCGCGAGCAAAATTGCATCGCGGCTTTTATGTACTACCTAAATGATTTATCTGTCTTATAAATCATTTAGGATAGTAAAATGCACATTAAGTGGATATAAAAGAAATACTACGCGTGACGTGCGAGGTTAGACAGTTTCGGGTTGGCATTTGGGTTTTGGCGTAATAACAATGCCATACGACCGATAGAGTGAACCAAAGACGCATTCGCTGCTGCTGCAAGTTCAGCTCCCACGATGTCACGCTCTTCTTTTGTTCCTGCTGGCAGCTTTACTTTAATAAGTTCATGATCCGATAAAGCGCGATCGATTTCTTCAGTAATGGTCGGAGTGATACCTTTATTGCCAATCATCACAATTGGTTTGAGTTCGTGACCAATGCCTCTTAGGCGTTTGATTGTAGCATTATCGAGTTGCATAGAGTTCCTAGGTGTTGGTAAAAATAAAAGACAGTGCTATTAAAAGCAGTTGGTGACCATTATAGATAATCTATAGTCAGATTGCATGATATCAGCAGGATTTTGCACGATTTTACGTGATGAAAATGTTAAACTAAATATTTAGTCACATTATAAACGCTACTGTCTTATAAAACAGTGTTTTAACCCATAGAATTTGATCAGTTTGACACTATAAAATAAGTTTATGACCTGATTGATGATTGCTTTAAAATCATTGAGCTCATCTAAAAAATCTATTTGATAAATGAATGGCTATTGAATGAATATGTATTCATGTTTTGTAATGTAATAGGAGCAGGTATTTTGGCCACGCGTATCGAAAATAAAAAGCTGTCAAAGAGTAGCAGCGCTTGGATGAAAGAGCATATTGATGACCATTATGTGCAAAAGGCTCAAAAAGAAGGCTATCGTGCCCGTGCTGCTTATAAATTATTAGAGATCAATGAAAAAACTAACCTGATTAAAAAAGGTATGACAGTCGTAGATTTAGGTAGTGCTCCTGGTAGTTGGTCGCAAGTAGCTGGTCAGTTGGTAGGCGAGCAAGGCATCTTGATTGCTTCTGATATTTTGGCTATGGATACGTTGCCTGATGTTACCTTTATTCAAGGCGACTTTCGTGAAGCAGAGGTGTTTGATAACATCATGGCAGAGGTTGGTGATAGACAAGTTGATGTGGTGTTGTCTGATATGGCACCGAATACAGCCGGTAACAGTGCTATCGATCAACCACGTATGATGTACTTATGTGAATTGGCAGTGGACTTTGCTTTAGCAACCTTACCAGAAGGTGGCGCGCTTATTATGAAAGTGTTTCAAGGTGAAGGAACGCAAGAATTACGCAAGCAGATGCAGCATGATTTTAGTAAAATTCGTAGTATCAAACCAGGCGCTTCACGACCACGATCAAAAGAGATGTTTTGGGTAGCTATTAAGTAGTTTGGACTGCGATGAGTTACTACTATTGCAAATGAGATATTGTGTCACCATAAAATATATCTAATTGATATATTAAACTCATTACAATCGTTGATTGAATAATAGTGAAATCTGCTTGAATTATGCAGGTTAGTACCACATATCATGGTATATTAACTTTGTTTTAGGCAAAGTCGTCTGACAATAAGCGCTTGATAAGCTCATCTATGATAGAGTCATATGTTATTGATATTTATCATATGTTATATCTGTTTTGATAAATAGTTTAATATGCATAAGTTATGGGTCATAAGATTCTAGTGTTGAAAAAGTTATCAAAAATGAGTATTACGTTTATAGACGTCACGTGTTTAATAAACACACCAATAAGTAAGGGATGGGAATAACTAGTGAGCGACATGGTAAAAAATACCTTATTGTGGCTGGTGGTAATCGGCGTTTTAGTACTGGTGTTTAGCGGCTTTGATCAATCATCTGAGCCGGATAGCCTTAACTACTCTGAGTTTGTGACCGCTGTGTCAGAAAACCAAGTAGCCAGTGTTGAAATCGACGGTGAAGAGATCACTGGCGAGAAGAAAAATGGTTCATCTTTTGAGACCATTAGACCTGCTGTGTCAGATGACGAGCTTATGCCATTGCTGCGTGAAAACCAAGTCGAAGTTCAAGGGACTGCACCAAAGCGTCAAAGCGTATTGATGCAACTACTGATCGCCAGTTTCCCGATTCTATTGATCATCGGACTGTTCTTATTCTTCATGCGTAATATGCAAGGTGGTGCTGGCGGCAAAGGTGGCGGCCCAATGAGCTTTGGTAAATCTAAAGCTAAAATGCTGACTGAAGACCAGATTAATGTCGATTTTGAAGATGTAGCTGGTTGTGAAGAAGCCAAAGAAGAAGTGGTAGAGGTCGTTGACTTTTTACGTGATCCAGATAAATTTACCAAACTTGGTGCAACCATTCCACGTGGTATTTTGATGGTAGGCCCACCTGGTACTGGTAAGACACTATTGGCACGAGCCATTGCTGGTGAGGCTAAAGTACCATTTTTCTCAATTTCAGGCTCTGACTTTGTTGAGATGTTTGTTGGTGTTGGTGCATCTCGTGTACGTGACATGTTTGAACAAGCGAAAAAAAGCGCACCATGTATCATTTTTATTGATGAGATTGACGCAGTCGGTCGTCATCGTGGCTCTGGTATGGGTGGCGGTAATGATGAGCGTGAGCAGACGCTGAACCAACTATTGGTTGAGATGGATGGCTTTGAAGGTAATGAAGGCGTTATTGTAATTGCCGCGACTAACCGTGCAGACGTTCTTGATAAAGCATTGCTACGTCCAGGTCGTTTTGATCGTCAGGTACAAGTTGGCTTGCCAGATATCAAAGGCCGTGAGCAAATCTTAAAAGTCCACTTGAGGAAGCTACCAAACACTATTGGTGTGGACGCCAATGCACTTGCTCGTGGCACACCTGGATTCAGTGGTGCACAGCTAGCCAACTTGGTTAACGAAGCAGCACTGTTTGCGGCGCGTCGCAACAAGACTAGTGTCGATATGAATGACTTTGAAGATGCGAAAGACAAGCTTTATATGGGTCCTGAGCGTAAGTCTATGGTTATACGTGAAGAAGAGCGCCGTGCAACAGCTTATCATGAGTCAGGTCATGCCTTAGTCGCTGAGTTGCTACCTGGCACAGATCCGGTACATAAAGTAACGATTATGCCGCGTGGTTTTGCTCTTGGTGTTACTTGGCAGTTGCCTGAGCATGATCAAACTAGCATGTATAAATCTAAGATGTTAAATGATATTGCAATCTTATTCGGTGGTCGTATCGCTGAAGAAGTCTTTATCAATCAGATGTCAACGGGTGCCTCAAACGACTTTGAACGTGCAACCAAAATGGCGCGAGCTATGGTTACCAAATATGGTATGTCTGATGCACTTGGTGTTATGGTGTACGAAGATGAAGATAGTTCACAGGGCTATTTTGGCTCTAGTAATCGTACGATTTCTGAAGCCACACAGCAAAAAGTGGATGAAGAAGTACGTCGTATGCTAGAAGAGCAGTATGATATCGCTCGTGAGCTTATCGAAGGTAACCAAGAGAAAATGCATGCTATGGTTGAGGCATTGATGAAGTGGGAAACGATTGACCGTGATCAGTTGCAAGATATATTAGCAGGTGAAGAGCCACGCCCACCAAGAGTCTATCAGCCCAATGAAGTAAATCTGTCAAAAAATGATGTGAAAACGACAGGCCCAACACCGCCGCCATTACCTGCGATGTAAGTTTACAGACATTGAAGTTAGATTTAATACGTTAATTAAAAAAGCCCTTTTTCATAAAGGGCTTTTTTATTGCTGTCATTTTATTAAGGGTTTAGAACAGTATAAGATTTACTGGTATCATGAGAGTACCTAGTAAGAATTAAAACCACATTACATATTTACTTATGATGGATTATTGATGTCACTATTCCAATCTTTACCCACTTACCAAATATCTAGCCGTGATAAAACTTTAGATTTGTCGCAGCCGCATATTATGGGCATACTCAATGTTACACCAGATTCATTCTCAGATGGAGGACAGTTTACTGCTATAGATAAGGCAGTTGATCATTGTCAGCAAATGATAGCGGAAGGTGCCACTATTATTGATATTGGTGGTGAATCTACTCGTCCAAATGCTGATGTGGTAGCCACTAGTGATGAGATAAAGCGTGTTATACCAGTTGTCAAAGCTATACGAAAAAATTTCGGTCATGATATTTGGCTGTCTATTGATACCAGTAATCCAGCGGTCATGGCAGCTGCATTCGAAGCAGGTGCTGATATCTGGAACGATGTAAGAGCGCTTAAACGTGAGGGTGCCGCCATATTAGCTGCTGAACTTAATATACCAGTTATGCTCATGCACATGCGCGGTGAGCCCACAACAATGAATAGTTTGGCACAGTACAATGATGTGATAAACGATGTCAGTACCGAGTTATTAGCTCGTGTTGATGAAGTAACTAGCATCGGTGTCAAGCGTGACAAACTGGTTATCGACCCAGGTTTTGGTTTTGCTAAAAACTATGAGCATCACTGCGCATTACTAAGTCAATTGAGCCGCTTACAGGCACTTGGTTTACCGATGATGTTTGGTATTTCACGCAAGCGTTTTTTAGCAGAAGTATTAACCAACAGTGGCGTTAAAGCAGTTGCGATGACTCAAGCAGCAGAACGAGATATGATAGGTACAGCAGCTGGCATTTTTGCGTTACAACAAGGTGCCAGTATCATTCGAACCCATAATGTGGCGATGATGCAGCAATCAATTGCGCTCTGGCATCAGCTGTCTGAGTACCAGCGTTAGATGAGCACATCGCTTAAATATAATATAAAAAATAAATTTAATCATTAAAGGTAGCTTTATGACCAATCAGCCAGAACCAACCAATGAACAGCGTCGTATTATTTATCAAGCGCGCCGCGGACTAAAAGAGTTAGATTTTTATATTGACCCTTATGTCAAAGAGTTATACCTAACCGCAGATGCTGCTGAACAAGCTACATTTGCAGAAATGCTGACGCACGAAGACCCTGACTTGTTGGATTATTTTACCAATCAAGATCGTCCAGAAAATGATGACGTATGGGCTTTAGTTAATAAAATAAAGACATGGCGTCATACAAAAAGCTTGGCTTGATACTTGGTCAGGCAGTATGAGTTTTAGATTTGCATAATAGCTTCATATTTGTACTGGTACTTGACTATGACCTCGTTGACATCTCTACGCATTGACACTGCTATTCAGCCTACCAGTTACTTGCGCTTGCTGCTATATATTGGTTTAGCGAGCGTGATGATGATAATTGCATGGTTTGCTACGTTAATGTTGTGGCAGTATGTGCTTATTGTGATAGTCACAGTGATGGTTATTGTTTATCTGATATTATCAAGACCTATGCCGCTGCATATGAGCCAACCGCCGCTTAGTCAGCGTACTGATAAAGGTTGGCAGCTGATGATTCGCACTGCTCATGGTGATGAGCTATGGCAGGCACAATTGGTTACTGTGCATGCTTATCGGTGGGTAATGAGTTTTGAATTCAATATCGTAGAGCCGTATCAGCGTTCTTTATCAGTAACTGTATTTCGCGACCAAGTAAGTGCTGACCAATGGAGAGAGTTGCGTATTTTGGCTAATGTAAGTGTTACTAAAAGATAATAGAGGGCTATTTTCTGAATGTATTTTGCTAATACATGGCGGATTTTTTCAGCTGCGTCTTTCTGAATAAAGTATGAGGACACGCCCAAATTTTTAACAATAAATAATATGAGCAGAACAGGAGTAGTGTATGAGTTTATTAGGTAATTTAGTGAGCCAAGTCGCCCGTAGTGCGATGAATCCAGAAGATAACCAAAGTAATACCGTTAATCATAGTACGGGTTCAAACAATACTGCTGGCTTAGGTGGTGTGTTGGGTAGCGTGTTGGGTGGAATGGCTCAGACTAGTAATAATACACAAAAGCCAAGTAGCCAAGCAGATAATGGTTTTGGTTTAGATGATATCATCGGTGGTCTTGCTGGTGGTCAGAGCGGTAGCGGTGCTAGTGGTTTGGGAGATATCTTAGGAAGCGTGTTAGGTAGCAATCAGCAGCAGCAAGGTAGTATGGGCGGGAAAAGTATGCTGATCGCGGCACTTATGCCTATGGTGCTCAGCTGGATTAAGCGTAATGGCGGTTTGAGTGGTGCATTATCAAAAATCACTGCGATGGGTCACGAAAGCAAAGCGCGTTCTTGGATGAGTAGTCAAGAAACCAACGATAACCTTGATCCTGATGACATCAGTCGTTTATTTGATGAAAATGAAATTCAGAAAGTAGCCGCGCATACAGGTACCAATGATGTAGAGGTGCGCCAAGGTCTTGCAGAGTTGCTCCCTGAGGTTATGAATCAACTAACGCCAAATGGCAACTTGGATAATGAGGGTGAGGCCAACGAAGAGATTGATCAAATTATCAATCAGCTATCTAGTCGGCTGAATGCTTTTAAGTAAATTTTTCAATTGGTTTTTAGAGTAGATGTTTGAAAATAATAGTCTGTTTCAAATACCAATATCATAAGTTAAGACTGCAATAAAAAAGAGTGCCTCATGAGACGCACTCTTTTTTATTACCCATACCTGCAATCTCTTACTGTGTTTATCCAAAACTTTCATTATCTACTCATTTTATAATCTAAAGAGATATGTTAAAAACAGTAATCAATAGAACACTAGACATATATATCTTATAAAATAATTAGTATGAGTACATCACTTTTGCATTTAGCTCTTGTTAGCTAAAGCATGTTTTCCAATAGCTATAATTTAATAGCATAAGGATTTTGACCTATGCCATTTAAGCCTATCCAAGCAGCGATTGCCATTTTAGTTGGTTTGATAATTTGGTTTGTTATTCCGGTACCTACTGGTGTCACACCAGAAGCATGGCATATGTTGGCATTATTTATCGCCACCATCGTCGCTATCATAGGGAAGGTGTTACCTATTGGTGCAATTGCTATTATTGCAGTTACCCTAGTGGCACTCACAGGTGTAACTAGTGATAGCCCAAAACAAGCCATTAGTGATGCGTTATCAAGTTATTCAAGCCCTCTCATTTGGCTGATTGGTATTGCAGTTATGATATCACGTGGTTTGATAAAAACAGGTTTGGGTCGTCGTATTGCTTACTATTTTATCTCTGTTTTTGGTAAAAAAACCATCGGTGTGGCTTATTCTTTAACTGCTGCAGAGCTGATGATAGCGCCAATTACACCTTCTAATACGGCGCGTGGTGGTGGTATTATTCATCCGATTATGAAGTCCATTGCACAAAGCTTTCATTCAACTCCAGAGGAAGGTACACAAAACAAAATTGGTCGCTACTTGGCTATGGTTAATTACCATGCCAATCCAATTACTTCTGGTATGTTTATCACAGCGACTGCGCCCAACCCCTTAGTTGTAGAGTTGGTCAATAAAGCGACAGGTGGTGACATTCAGTTATCGTGGACAACGTGGGCGGTGGCAATGTTTATACCGGGTTTGCTCTGCTTGATAGTTATGCCGTTAGTCATCTATATGATTTGCCCGCCTGAGGTCAAAGCAACACCCGATGCCAAACATTTTGCTAAAGACAATCTAAAAGAAATGGGCAACGTAAGCTCACAAGAGAAAATTATGCTTGGTGTGTTCGCGCTTATGTTGATTTTGTGGGCAAATATTCCGGCATTGATTTTGGGTGACCAGTATAGTGTTAATGCTACTACCACTGCTTTTGTTGGTCTGACGACATTAATATTGACAGGCGTATTGACCTGGGATGATATTTTAAAAGAGAAGTCAGCATGGGACACTATTGTATGGTTCGGTGCCCTGATTATGATGGCGACTTATTTAAATAAACTTGGGTTGATTAGTTGGTTCTCAGGCAATATTGAGTCTCTAATTGGTATAACTGGTTTAGGCTGGATAGGCGCCGTAACAATTTTGACTTTGGTTTATTTGTATATCCATTACTTTTTCGCTAGTACCACTGCGCATATAACTGCGCTATTTGCAGCATTTTATGCCGTAGGTCTGACATTAGGTGCGCCGCCTATGTTATACGCCTTAATCTTAGCTGCGGCAGGCAATATCATGATGACATTGACCCATTATGCAACTGGTACAGCACCCGTTATCTTTAACTCAGGCTATGTGACACTAAAAGAGTGGTGGGGTGTTGGTGCGGTTATGAGTGTGGTGAACTTAGTCATTTGGATAGGTGCTGGTCTAATTTGGTGGAAAGTGCTTGGCTATTATTAATGAGTAACTCAATTAAGATGAGCCATAACACTGATTAAAAGCGCTCATCTAACGTCTCTAACGTATAGTTGAGCGCGGCAAAGCAGATGTCCGTATTAAACCCCCTGTATTGTAAAAACCGTAACTGGCGAGCTTTGTCTTTTTGTTCGAGCGGTACACCATCGCCGTACTTCTTAGTGCGAGCGATGACGGCGAGTTTTAGCCAGTCTACGCCTTCAACAAGATTGTCATCACTATCATCTACAAACTCACTAAACTCATCTGACTCTGCATTTGCCATATCTATTAGCTCATCAATATTGCTGGGCATAGCAATGCTTTTGCGATAAAACTCTTGCTTAATACGACCGCGTCCACGGCCTTTGCGAATATTTTCACGGATTAACATCAATGTTGTTCGATAATCACTTTGGTAGCCTTTTTCTTCAAACTCATCGAGCAACGCATCAATTTTCTCTGGCTCTTGCCCTTTATCAATGAGCTTCTGCTTGAGCTCGGCTTTGCCATACTCACGGCGCGACAAGTAATAAAATGCTAGCCAACGTAACCGGCTTTCGGCTTTAACTTCATCTACTTCTGCTTGACGTTGTTCAGGTGTACGTAGATAGGCTTTGAGTGCAGCGGGCAGGTTGTCGGTCTGTTTATTTGTTTCACCTTGGTGAGAAATAGTACCAGTTTCAGCGCCATCACCATCACTGTTATCACATCCTTCTTCTTCAGTACAAAGAGCACCCTGCTTAACTTCTTCTAGCATCTCTTTAATGCTTTGTGCTTTTGGTTGCTGATAAGCAGGCACGTTGCTAGGTTCAGGGCTAAAGTTAGCCGCTGGATGGAAGCGTTTTTCACGTTTTTTATACTTTTTTGGTTTAGATGTTTTTTGGTTGGCAGAGGAGGGTGAGTCGTTTGATGCTATGTCAGACATATCCTCATTGATAACTGAATCACTATCTTCCAAGTGGTTAGTTGCTGAGAGGTTATGTGTTGATCTATTGGTTTTAGAGCGGTTTTTATCTGAATTTACAAAGCGTTTACCAGTTTTACGGGGCTTTTTTGGCTCATCTCTATGTGACTGCTTAGAAAACTTAGTATGTTTTTTTGGTTTAGTACGAGGGGTACTCGCTGAATCAGAATCTGATTCAGCGAGTATTTCAGCTAAGGTTTTAATTTTCATAATAAATCATGATAATCGATAGAAATTATTGAATATTATATTATTGTGCAGGTTTAGCCTCTGACTTTTCTTTGGCTTCTTCAGCATCTTCATCTTTGGCGTTCTTTTTTGAGCCAAGCTTTTCAGCACGAATCTTATCTTCGATTTCTTGAGCGATTGCCGGGTTTTCTTTTAAGAAAAGTACCGAATTGGCCTTACCTTGACCGATTTTTTCATCACCATAGCTATACCAAGAGCCTGCTTTACCAACTGCGCCAATTTCAACGCCTAAGTCAATGACTTCGGCTAAGTGGTTGGTACCCTCGCCGTAAGTGATTTCAAACTCAGCTTGACGGAAGGGTGGTGCCATTTTGTTTTTGATAACTTTGACACGGGTTTGGTTACCGATAATTTCGTCACCATTTTTAACTGCGCCAATACGGCGAATATCCATACGAACTGATGCATAGAACTTCAGCGCATTACCACCAGTAGTGGTTTCAGGACTACCAAACATAACGCCAATTTTCATGCGGATCTGGTTAATAAAGACGACCATACAGTTAGAGCGTTTAGCGTTACCAGTGATTTTACGTAGTGCTTGGCTCATTAGGCGCGCTTGCAAGCCCATATGTGAGTCACCCATCTCGCCTTCGATCTCAGCACGAGGGGTCAATGCTGCCACCGAGTCAATAACGATCATATCGATAGCACCAGAGCGTACTAGCATATCGGTAATTTCAAGGGCTTGTTCGCCGTTGTCAGGCTGCGACAGTAGTAGCTCATCCGTGTTCACGCCAAGTTTGCGTGCATAGACAGGGTCTAGTGCATGCTCAGCATCGATAAAGGCACAGGTACCCCCTTGCTTTTGGCATTCTGCAATAGCTTGTAGAGTCATGGTCGTCTTACCTGAGCTTTCTGGGCCATAGATTTCAATAATACGCCCTTTTGGTAAGCCACCAATGCCAAGGGCGATGTCCAACCCAAGTGATCCTGTAGAAACTGCATCTACATCCATAGCGACTGAGTCATCGCCTAAATGCATAATCGTATTTTTGCCAAACTGCTTTTCAATTTGACCTAATGCTGCTTTGAGTGCCTTGGCTTTATTGTCGTCCATACTAGATTCCTTGTGTTCAATCATAAAGTAAAAGTTATCAATTGTAGTGTTGCACATCACATATTCGTATTATAAAAATAATGATTTATTCGTGCTGAATATTGCTTAAGTCGAATGCCGAATAAGTAGTATGAAACGTTAATAGCAAGCAACGTTCATCGCCTAGCTAAGACAAACAAGTTATACATACGACTTTGTATAAAGTTATATCAGTCTACTATACAGTAAAATTAAATAGCGAGATAAGTAAAAATAAGTTCATAAATAAGCCTGCTAACGTAAATTTCTCGCTAGATTTTATAGATTCATGACAAAATACTCTTTAACTCACTATTCATAAGATGAAATAATTATAACAAATCAAAGTGAGTATTTAGAGGGTGAAATAACGATAGGCGACACTAGGTGTCGTATCGTATATCGGTCATGATTCGTATAGATAAATTATGAAATCAACCATAATTTCGAACTATATAATGGCAGGGTTTGTCAATAGATTTAGAAGTTGTTCACAGCGAAAAAATTCTTGATATTCATTGATTGTGAAACATTGATGACAATAAAATTATTTTTTTTAAAATATTAAAATTTTTTTTAATGATTGTATGTTGTGTATAAGTAATTGATTTATATCAATATTTTAATTGTATAAAAAATGAACGATTTTACCTTATCCTTTAAGTTATCTAGGGGATTTCTTGTCAAGTAGCTACTTATACACAGGGTTATCCACAGGTTATGGGGAGAACTCACCAAGCCCTTATAGCATCGATGTTTGCGTGGATTATGAGTAGGGTGCAGCAAGGTGATAATGTCATTTTTTCATGTGCATGGATAGATATTCTTTAATAAACCATATCATAATTAACTATGTTTCACGTACTAATATTTTATAATTTTTTTTCAAAGAAATGATAAAGGCTTTTAAAATAAGGCTTAACGCTGAGGATTTATCACATTTGACTTTGTTAAGTAGTAAATAGTGAGTTATAAATCTAAAAAAGCGGCTAAATATATTAGCCGCTTCTTTAGATATTATTAAAAGTATGCGATTGATAT
>NZ_JBQSXG010000006.1:0-56523 GCF_052378005.1 Psychrobacter sp. AOP31-B2-9 | reverse complement strand
ACTATCACAATATAACAGCAGATTCATTTATGTCATTTAATATTCGCTATAGCTGTCTTTGGATTCACCGTTATACTGGGCTTGCTATGGCCGCGTTTTTAATTATCGCTGGTATTACTGGCACGCTATTGGCATTTCATGAGGAGTTGGATGATGTCTTCAATCATGAACTGGCTCAGGTTGATGTCCAAGAGACACCACAACTCCCTATTGCCACGCTTCATGATAAGGTGGAGAGTGCATATCCAGAACATACCTTTTCTAGTATGCCAACATCAATAGAGGCTGATCGGTCTGCGGTGTTTTCGGTAGATAGAGTCCGAGGTCCGGCTGCCAATAACCAGCCACAAGCACTGTTTCAAGAAGTGTATGTCCACCCTTATACGGGCGATATCATCGGTACTCGTGATAGAGATGAGTGGGCATGGCGCAATACCATGTGGAAAGTGTTTTGGCTACATCGTGACTTGTTACTTGATGATATTGGCAAGTTGATACTGGGTATTGTCTCGCTCGTTTGGACGATTAATTGCTTTATTGGCTTTTATTTGACTTTTCCTAGAGCTGCTAAAAAGAAAAAGACGCAGAAAAAACAATCCACTAAAAAACGCGCGTCATTTCTCAAGCGTTGGTTGCCAGCATGGAAAATTCGTACCAAGAGTAACCTGTTTAAACTCAATTATGATTTGCATCATGCTTTCGGGTTATGGCTTTGGGGTATTTTATTTGTCATCGCTTGGTCGAGTGTTGGTTTTAATTTACAGCAAGTCTATCGACCCGTGATGCAGGCAGTCGTTGGATTAGAAGGACGAGGCGAAAAACAAGAAAAGTCAAAAAAACCACCTGAGAAAATGAGAAAGTCACCTAGTGTCGAAGCTAGCACTGAAGCCACTGACATCAGTGCTCTGGGTACTGTTGATGTGGTCAATAAGGCCAATAGCATTGCTTATTTAAGTGAGCAGGCTGCCATCGCGGCTCAACGTCAGGGCATGAGCGTACAGCAGTTATTGGGTATACGTTGGATTGAGGATGACAGTCAATGGCAACTGCGCTTTAAGACGAATAAAGATATTGGCAAAAAAGGCGGTGCATCATCTATCACGGTCAATGCAAAAACCGGTAACGTTGAGCGTGTGAATTTTGGTTATCAAAACTCATCATTCGGTGGTAAAACAAACAATTGGTTAATGAGCTTGCACATGGGGCATATTAGCCACGGTATCGGTCATTTGTTGTATCAGATATTTTTAGCAGTATTAGGTTTGGTTGTGACGGTGTTGTCAGTGACGGGTGTTTATCTGTGGTGGAAAGGGCGTCAAAGTCGATTAAAGGCGCTGCAAAAAGGCAGGTGATATTGCCAAATTGGCTAGGGCATTCTATCAACTTAATTGCACAAATATTGTGTATGCTATCCAGACAGTAAAAATAAAGGAAGCAAACTTCTCACCTAGCATAACCCATTTATGCCATGTATTATTTTTATCATAGTTCTTTGTATAATCTACTGAAGCAATATCTTGAGTAAAGTCCATAGGAATAACGACTAATCTTAGCGCATATAAAGTTATTCCTAACCAAAAAAAGGTATTTGCTATGTCTTTATCTACAGCAGAAGACAGGCACAGACAAAAGCTCACGATTAAAAACAGTATCAATAGATTTTTATAGTTTATCCATCGATGATTTAATAGCATTTTATGCATCAAGAATTCCTTTTTTCGTCTGCAAAGTTCTGTATTTAAACCGCATCAACAATTACTGGACGGCCTTGATGGTTCAGTACGGTCACATCAACGTTATACAGCTCTTTCATCGTCTCTTGTGTGATGACATCGACAGGCTGACCAACAGCCATCACTTGGCCTTCTTTCATAGTGACTACGGTGTCAGCGAATTGTGCTGCTTGATTGATATCATGTAATACAATCACCACGGTCTTTTGCTGACTGTGGCTAAGCTCACGCAGCTCACGCATCAGTCGACCAGCATGGTACATATCTAAATTATTCAATGGCTCATCAAGCAATAAATACGGCGTATCTTGGCAAACAATCATCGCAATCAATACGCGCTGGCGTTGACCACCAGATAGCGTCGATAAAAAGCGATCGGCCAATAGTTCTAGCTCAAATCGCTCGATAATTTCTTGTACTTTTTGCTGATCGTTTGCTGTGGGTTGCCCTTGATGATATGGATAGCGTCCAAACATCAGCAGCTCATGTACGCGTAGTCGTCCTTGCACGTGGTTTTCTTGCCCGAGCATCGCGACGGTCTTGGACAAGGTCCGCGCATGACAGCTGACAATATCACGTTCCTCATTATCTACAGCGAAACTCACTTGTCCTGACTGTAACGGCTGCAAGCGTGCCATAACCGAAAATAAGGTGGATTTGCCAGCACCATTTGGACCTATCAACGCAATGACTTGTGCACTTGGCAAGGACAACGTAATGTCATGCAGGATTTGCTGTTTGCCGATATGGTATGAGATATTATCTAATTTAATCATAGTGCTTCTTGTTTTTAGAGAGTGCTAATTTTGATTAAGAGTGCTAAATGCCCGCTATGTATCACGAGTTATCGACGGCGACGTTGTGTCGTAAAAATTAATAATAAGAATACTAAGCCACCCACCAATTCGATCACAACGGATAATACACCTGCCATACCCAGTACTTGCTCAAAGACAGTTTGACCGAGTACCAAGCAAATCATAGCAACCAAGCTGACCAATATCAGCCGTTCAGTGTGATACATGTGACGAGCGATACGATTGGTCAAGGCACACACCAATAAGCCAAAGAAGGTCACAGGGCCAACCAACGCCGTAGCAGTGGCGACCAATATAGCGATAATGGTCAATAGTCCAAATGCTAGGCGCTGATAATGGATACCAAGGTTAATGGCTTGGGATTTACCAAGCATCAGTACATCGCACTGATAGCGCCAGCGCCATACACATATCGCCGTGATAGCACAGATAAATACACTGATACCGAGTAACTGAGGGTTGACTGTATTAAACTGCGCGTAGCTAGCTGATTGTACGACGACAAAATCATCAGGGTTGATTAGCCGTGCAATCAATGTTGATAAGCTGCGAAATAACACACCAAAGATAACACCGACCAATATTAATCGAGTCAAATCTTGACTGCTCTTTGAAAATAGCAGCTTAAATAATAATAATGACGCCCCAAACATCAGGACAATTTCAAGGCTAAATTTGGCAAGGGGATCAATACTGGTAAAGCTGATTGCCCCCAAAAAGAACACCAGTAGACTTTGTAGTAAGATATATAGTGAGTCAAAACCTAATAAAGAAGGCGTGAGAATTGGATTGTGCGTTAAGGTTTGAAATAGTAGTGTTGAGACCCCAATCGCATAGCCAACGACCATTAACGCCAGCAGTTTTTTGCCACGTAAGGGTAGGGCAAAGTCCCAATGTCCGTTGACGTTCAGTGTCAAAAACAGCAGCATTGAAATTGCTAAAACGGCAGTAGCGATTGACTTTGGGTGATTCACAATCCATGTCCAAGATTGGGCGATACGAGCCTGCCACGTTGTTGCATGAGCACCGTTATTTAAGACCTCTTTTTTTCTGATGCTGTTTTTCGCATGATTGGTTTTTTTGGAGTGGGGCGTAGATGGTGAAAACATGCGTGAGTCCTGTAGTATCAAGCATAAGCATCAAGCATAAGCATCAAGCATAAGCATAAGCTTATCGATCAGCGGGAGCGCGTAACAGCAGCCATAAAAACAGTACCGTACCAACCACCCCAAATACTGTAGCGACCGGTACTTCAAATGGATAGCGGATAGAGCGACCAATGATATCGCAGAGTAGGACAGCCGAGGCACCGAGTAGCGCCACTGCTGGCAAGCTACGGCGTAACTTATCTCCCATCAGTCGGCTGACGATATTGGGAACGACCAAACCGATAAAAGGAATCATGCCAACGGTGACCACAACAACAGCACTCATCATTGCAACCATACCAACGCCAAGCCACGTAACTTGTCGTTTACTAATGCCTAGGTTCAGCGCGATATTGTCACCCAAGCCCACGATGGTCAGCTTATCAGCAATGATATAAGCCAACACGCAGAGACCTCCTGTCAGCCAAAGCAGCTCATACCGACCCGCTAGTACACCAGAAAAATCTCCAAACTGCCAAACGCTCAGCATCTGTAACGATTCAGTCTGATAAGCGATAAAGGTCGTTGCCGCCTCGATAATGCCACCAAAGACGATGCCGATCAGAGGAATCATCAAAAAGTCAGTCGGCGGGATCCGGTGAATGAGTAGCATAAACAGCATCATGCCAAAGACCGCTGTGATCGTGGCCACGCCCATTTTAATAATAAGCGCACTGGCTGGGAATAGTAGACTGACCACTAGCAGTCCGAGCGCCGCGCTTTGAGTGGCGCCGACCATTGATGGCTCAACAAAGCGGTTTTTTAGCACCACTTGGATAATCATTCCTGCCACTGCCATCGAGACGCCAGTCAAGATAATTGCAATAGTACGGGGCAGTCGGCTAACTAAAAAAAGCGAGCTATCAGAGTTGGCACTGTGATTGATAAGGCTGTGTAACACACCAGACCATGAAAAATCTGCCACGCCAATAGATAAACTCAATAACACCAAAAGCCCCATAATAATGAGGCTGCCCGTGTTGATTAACCATGGTGGCATGGCGGCACGGCGATTTTTAGAGTTGAGACTGTTGCCAGTACCGCTTTTCCAACTCGCTGATGCGGCTGGCAAAGAAGTACTGGATTTAACGCTGGGCTGTGCACGATGTGAAAATAAAGACATAACGGCTACTGGCATACAAATAAGTTGTAAAGACGGTCATGAAAAACGGTCTAAAACAAAAGTGGCGTTTACTTAGCGTTAGTAAAGGCATCTCTGATGGTTGTCAAATCTTGTATCCACTGATAATAGCCACCAAACGCAAGGTAAGAATCTGGGCTGAGATAAACCACTTGGTCTTTTTTCCATGCGGTGGTTTGTGCTACTAATGGATTGTCTAATACTGCTTTTGCACCAACACTGTCTGCACCGATAGCGGCACTACGGTCTACCACAAACAACCAGTCTGGATTTACTTTTTGTAGGTATTCAAAAGAGATTGGTTGACCATGACGACCATCTTTTATTTGATCATCAGCGATTGGTATGTCTACGACATTATGAATAAAGCCGTAGCGTGATTCAGCACCATATGTCGACATTTTATTGCCGTTGACCATGACCACTAGACCCTTACCACTGTCTTTAGTGACAGCCTTGGTTTCTTCAATCAAACCATCGATGTCTTGTTGTAGCTTAGCAGCCTGTTCGCTTTTGCCAAATAATGCGCCTAAATCAGCCAAGCGTTGCTTGCTTGATTCATAGATATTGGCGGTATCGATAGACATGTCTAGTGTTGGTGCGATGTTAGACAGCTCATCGTATTTTTCGGCCATGCGTGAGCCAACTAAAATGGCTTGTGGTTGCATGGCGTTCAGTGCCTCAAGATCTGGCTCAAATACTGTACCCACAACTGTAGGCTCTGGCTGGTTTTTAGAATGAAGATTGTCTAGAGATTCTGTAGTAGTTGGCGCGCCATCAATAGCCACATCGAGTGCTGCTAAATCTTGCATCAACGTCATGTCATATACCACGACAGGCGATGGATTTACTGCTAAATCAACATCTCCTCTTACTGTATCAAGAGTAATGATGTCAGCAGATGTGTTATCAGCAGTTTGGTTTTCAGTGGTGGTATCCGTTGTCTCAGCATCGCTAGATTCAGGCGAGCTACAGCCTGCCACACTGATACTAGTAACCAGTGCAGTTATCATAGCAGTCAGTAATGGGCGTTTAAAAAACGTAGACGAAGGATTAGAGAATAAGGAAGTAGCCATAAATAACTCGGTATGTTATTGGTTTGGGTATAAGGAAGATGAGTACCCGTATAAAAAATGAAATGAGCTTATCTAATATAAGATATATACCTGACAATGCTCGGCGGTGTTGCTTTGGCAGCTATTATTGCTGATCACTTGGTTTTACATTTACTGTATGGGTGTGTTTACATTTTTTTGTGTAAAATAGGTAATACTACTTTATAAGTAACCAAAGAATGGCAATGATAAGGCAATTGAGATTGATTATCAATACAAATGATAATGGTTTTTATTAACAAACTGAAGTTGGTTTGATATAATTGTTCAAATAAGGAAAATTATTGTAATTTAGTATTGATAATAATTATCGTTTACATTATTATCTACGCCATTCTATCTCCGTTAATTAATATTAGGGTGTTATGAGTTCAACGAATTTAGACGCGCCATCACCTAAATTGACTCTCGCGACTATCGCTATAGTTGTGGGATTGCATGCGCTGACGGCAGTCGCATTAGCGGCGGTCAAAGCGCCTGAGATGAAAGTAGAACCAGAAAAGGTGACACCACCTATTGAGATAGAGCTGGTCACGCCACCGCCTCCACCACCACCTGTGGAGATTGAAGAGGTGAAAATTGAAGAAAAACCGAAACCGGTCAGAGAGGTTAAGCCTAAGCCAAAAGCGAAGCCAGTTGCTGCGCTCAAGCCTAAAGTTGTGAAGAAAAAGCAACCAGTAGAGAAGCCGAAAGCGAAAAAAGCTGAAAAGCCTAAGCCTGCTGAGTTCACACCACCACCTGCGCCACAAAAAACTGCCCCTCAAAAAAGTAATATGACGCAAGTGGCTGATGATCAGCGCAAGCTTTTGGCGGCGAAAGCCGAACAAGCGAGAAGAGATGCATTATTAGCTGAACAACAGCGAGCACAAGCCGATGCCGATGCAAAAGCAGCACAGGTACAAGCTGCAGCAGACGCAAAGAGGGCTCAAGAAATAGCTGATGCTAAAGCGGCTGCTGATGCAGCTGCGGCACAAAAAGCAAAAGAAGCGGAAGCTGCGGCTGCGGCTGCTAACAATACACCGGTGCAATTTACTGCTAATAGTGCCAGCTGGGCATCTAAGCCAAACTTCGAATTTCCTAAACGTGCTGCATCTAGCGCTCGTCCAGGTGCGACTTTTAATGTTGTACTGAAAATGACCGTCAATAAACAAGGTGTTATTAGTAATGTGAGAGTGGCAAGGTCGTCAGAGAATAGAGCAGTTGATAATGCAGCTAAACGACAAGTCACATCTGGTAGATTTAAACCTTTTACTGAAAATGGTGTTCCAAGAGTAGGAAATGTCACATTTACTGTTTCTTATAAAGTGCCAAAGTAATACCAAGTTTTTTATAAATTGTGATATCAATATTAATAATTTTAAATAACATTGTCATAATGAAAGCAACTGTGCTATCTGCAATGATATCAAGTCATAACACAAAAGACGAAGGAGTCTGACATGGACTTTATGCAATACTGGCAATATAGTGACATGGTGACCAAAACCTTGTTCTTTTTACTATTCGCCTTATCCCTTATCTCTTGGGTGACGGGTATCATTCGTGTACTACAGAGCCGCAAGCTGGCTTCTACGGTTGCCGATGATTTGGCTCATCAAATTCAAGCCAAACAGACTGGATTGAGAGAAGTGGATGCGCCGACGCGTCGCGTCATAATCGAGCAGGCGTTACTCAAGCATATTGGTCGCTATCGTTTTTCTAGTGAGCGTGGACTACCTATCCTTGGTACGACGGCAGCGATTGCACCATTTATCGGTCTGTTTGGTACGGTTTGGGGTATTTTTCATGCGCTGCATAGTATTGGTACAAGTGGACAAGCAGGACTAGGACAAGTGGCAGGACCTGTTGGCGAAGCACTTATCATGACAGGCTTGGGTATCGCTGTCGCTATTCCAGCGGTGGTCTTTTATAACCTTGCTATACGTATCAATCGCCGTGTGATGTATCACGCAAATGACAGAGCGCATGACTTACTGGCGGATGCTGCACACATAAATACGTCAACTATTAATAATGTGAGTAAGAAGACAGCCGCTGAGCCAGTCGCCGTATCAGTAACTCCAAGTAGCGCGCAAGCGAGTAAAACTGACAGATCATATCGCAATGCGTCTACCTCACAGCCGTAGAATACATAGTAAAATCGTGGCTGTTATCTCAACCAGATAGCTAGCAGCCAGCTTTATGGCAGTACGACTAAGCACACATAGCAAGTATATATTGAGAGTAATTATGGCATTTCAATTAGGTGATGATGACGTCCAAGGTATGAATGAGATGAACCTCATTCCGCTTATCGATGTCATGCTGGTTTTGATGATTATCTTTTTAGTGACTGCAACTGTACTTAATCCGACTGTACCGCTTAATTTGCCAGAGACAAGTGCACAAGTGAATGATCCACCACCAGAAGCTATTCAGATTAGTATTGATCAGGACGCGGGCATATTTTGGGACAGTGAGCCTCTCACAATAGAGCAGTTGGATGAGCGCCTGCAGCAGCAAGGTGCAGAAGGTAAGAACCCTTCTATTCAGCTACGTGCAGACAAAGAAAGCAAATACGACACCGTTGCACAAGTATTGGCATCGGCTAGTGAAGCAGGACTGACCAAGATAGCTTTTGTGAATGAGTAAAGCGTGTATATAGAAGGGATGACGTGTGTTAGATAGCCAACCATCATCAAGGTAGCTAGTATAATAATAAAATAAAAATAATAAAATCTTCTCCAGCCTCACTGAGTACTTAAACCTCAAATTAAGTACTCATTGGGGTTTTCTTTTTACCAATGATGTCTCAGTGGATGGTATCTGTGACCAAAAGGGCTATGTCCGAAAGGATAAGGTGATCGTAGATAATCCAAGTTCTGCTGGCGGATATAGTAGTAACGCCCTTGTGAATAAGCCTCTTCTAACTTTTCAATACCCTCGATCGGACAGACAGGTTGCCAGTCATAGCCTTCGCGGCCAAGCTTATAGGCAGTGAGTTCGGTACAGTAGTTTTCGAGTCCTTGCTGACGTCCTTGTTCCCACAGCACACGATTGGGTGTTGCTGCGCCTATGCTTGCACAGCTATTCGCATAATGACCAAAATAAGCACCTGAGCGACCAACGCTACCATCTGCACGGCCGATTTCTTCCCAATTACTGGTTTGGCATTGCTGTGGTGTGAGGCTTTGCGTGGTAGCACAGCCGGATAATGCCAGTAATGTGATACCCAGCAGAGATAGGGTGATACCGGGTTGGCTTGTGATTTTCTGAGCCAGTTTATTTGAAAAGTAAGCAGTCGATGAGTTTCGCTTAATAAGATAATTCATAATAAACCTGCGCGTGTTTAAAATTATGGTTTATCATAGCATTTTTTGCGGCTGACAATTTTTTGTATTTGTTTATCATATTTATTTTTGGTTGGTATAAGTGTTTGATATCTATATATATATAGCGGTTTTGGTACAGTGTAGATGCTTCATTATACAGTGATTGTTATTTTATACTGCTTGATTTTTCTAGGTTTGTGCTCATTATAAGCAGCTATATATGATGTTATTCCAATAGCGGCATGTTTTTTAGTATCACTACTTTAGCCAAAAGGTTAGACGATCATGGGCATATTCATTGGTGTTGTCATTGTACTATTTGTATTAGGGAGTATGATGGCGCTCAAACCTAACGGTATTGATCAGCGTTTGGATAAGCTGCGTATGACTGCGCGTCGGCTACAACTTAACCCAAAATTAGTGGCCTGTCCTGACTGGATCAAGGGCAAAGATAATGAATATGGCCGCGGCATGATGGGTCAGTACTGCTTGGTGCTAGAAGATATGCAGTTGCCGCATACACGCTATCAAGTGATTGATGGACAATGGCGCCCGGATAGCAGTTTTGTTGATACGATTAAAAAAGATACTAAGCTTACTATTCCCAGTGCCATTCGTGCTCATCATAGTAATACGGATAGTGTGGTCAAAAAAACCAATTTCAGTTTGGATAAAACGCCACTAGATTTGCCAGTGAGTATTCAACCCTTTGTAAAAGGTTTATGGACTAAGGCAAACAGCATTATTATTTATTGGGAAGACATTGCTTATGTACGTCCGTTAAGTAATCCTGCGTACCATCATACGTTGATTGAAAGAGATCTATTAGCGCTCAAAGAGAATTTGGAAAAGTGGGCGTCAGAAATGCAGAAAAATAAGACAAGGTAGTAAATTATTTTTTGGTCACCATTAATAATCAATAAGCAAGTGCTTTTGATAAACTCATAGTCATTTTTAGTTGACAGTTTAATGGCTAGCAGTGTAACGTCTTTATAACTATATCTTTATTTTATGGTTATTATTTGTTTTATAACTATTTTTATGAGCATTTATTATTGAGGGTATACCTCAGTGTCATGGTTAAAAACTTAGTAAGCGCTAATACAATAATTCGCTGAGCGACTATAACCAATTATTATAAATTGCCATGCGGCTAAATTTATTTATACCTTTTAATTTATTTATACCTTTTAATTTACTTATATTTTTTAATTTACTTATATTATGGTGTCGTCAAATATGGCAAAAACCACAACCAAAAAAAGCCCCACATCTACTGCTGACAAATCAAAGGGCAAGTCTTTGGTGATTGTAGAATCACCAGCCAAAGCAAAAACGATTAATAAATACCTTGGTGATGACTTTGTTGTACGCTCAAGTATCGGTCACGTGCGTGATTTGCCAGTTGGTGCTAGTAAGAGCGCAAAAAAACCAGCAACGACCAAAAAAGATGAGACTTTAACGAAAGAAGAAAAAACTCAGCAAGCATTGGTCAGACGCATGGGCGTCGACCCAGAACATGACTGGGCGGCAGTCTATGAAGTGCTACCAAATAAAACCAAGGTAATCAAAGAGCTCAAAGCCTTAGCCAAAGACGCTGACAAAATCTATCTCGCAACGGATATGGATAGAGAAGGGGAAGCGATTGCTTGGCATCTAAAAGAAGTGATTGGTGGTGCTAATAGTAAATATGAGCGTGTGGTATTCAATGAGATTACCAAATCTGCCATTCAAAATGCCTTTAAACAGCCTTCTAAGCTCGATATAGATCGGGTGAATGCTCAGCAAGCACGACGATTTTTGGATCGAGTGGTCGGTTTTATGGTGTCGCCTCTGCTGTGGCAAAAAGTTGCACGTGGTCTATCAGCAGGTCGCGTACAGTCGGTTGCTATGCGCTTGGTCGTAGAAAGAGAGCATGAGATTCGTGCCTTTATACCAGAAGAGTATTGGCAGATTCATGCAGACACGCATGTTGCGACTAGTAAAAAAGATGCTGAAAAGATCGGTATACGTCTAGAAGCGACCAAACAAGGTGGCAAAACGCTTAAGCTCGTCAATAAAGAGCAGACTGATAAAGTATTAGCAGTGTTAAACGCCAATGATTTTATCGTCAAAGAGCGCGAAGAGAAGCCCACACAGTCGCGTCCAAGTGCGCCATTTATTACCTCGACATTGCAACAAGCAGCCAGTACTCGATTGGGGTTTTCGGTTAAGAAAACCATGATATTGGCACAGCGGTTATATGAAGCAGGTCACATCACGTATATGCGTACCGATTCGACGTTTTTGTCGGGTGATGCGCTGGCTGCCGCTCGAGGTTATATCGAAGACAACTATGGTACAAAGTACGTGCCAGAAAAGCCAAATTTCTATGGTAATAAACAAGGCGCACAAGAAGCGCATGAGGCCGTTCGACCTTCTAACGTCAATATGAAGTCAATTCAGCTCAAAGGGGTTGAGCGTGACGCAATACGCCTGTATGAGCTGATTTGGCGTCAGTTTGTGGCCTGTCAGATGCTGCCAGCAAAATATCTGTCAGTAAATTTATTTGTAAGTGCTGATGATGTTGAGCTAAAAGCCCGTGGTCGTACCATGGTGTTTGATGGTTATACCAAAGTATTGCCACCAGCCAAGACCGACGATACGCTATTACCTGATGTTAAAAAAGGCGATAAATTAACGCTTGATAAGTTGGACCCGAGTCAGCACTTTACCAAGCCACCACCACGCTTCACCGAGGCGAGTTTGGTTAAAGAGCTTGAGAAAAAAGGCATCGGCCGTCCATCGACGTACGCGTCTATCATCTCAACCATTCAAGATCGTGGTTATGTAAAGCTTGAAAACAAACGTTTGTTTGCCGAAAAAATGGGTGATATCGTTACTGATAGGCTAACGGCAAGCTTTCCAGATTTGATGGATTACACGTTTACCGCTGCGTTAGAAGACAAGCTCGATCATGTTGCAGAAGGTGATAAAGACTGGAAAGATGTGCTTGATAACTTCTATGGTGAGTTCAAAACCACGCTTGAGCGTGCCAAAGAAAAAGACGGCATGCGTCCCAATGATCCAACGGATGTACCTGACGTTCATTGCGATCTGTGCGGTCGTCCGATGCAATTGCGTACCGGTTCAACAGGTGTGTTCTTAGGTTGTACAGGTTATAACTTACCACCAAAAGAGCGCTGCAAAGGCACCAAAAACTTAATGCCAGTTGAGGCTTTTGCCAACCTTGATGATGCAGAAGGTGATGACGAAGCAGCAGAAGTTAAAGATTTGATGGAGAAAAAACGCTGTCCGAAATGTGGTACAGCGATGAATGGCTATATCGTCGATGGTGGTCTCAAATTACATATCTGTGGTAACAATCCTGATTGTGATGGTTATGTCTTAGAAGAGGGTAAATTCGAGGTACCGGGTTCAGATGCACCAACCATCGACTGCAATAAATGTGATGGGCAAATGGAGCTCAAGACGGGACGTTTCGGTCCTTATTTTGCCTGTCAAAAATGTGACAATACACGTAAAGTATTAAAAACAGGAGAAGCCGCACCGCCGCGTATGGATCCTATTCATTTGCCAGAGCTAAAGTCAACCAAGCATGATGATTATTTCATCTTGCGTGAAGGGGCTGCTGGGATGTTCTTGGCAGCGTCTAAGTTCCCGAAAGTACGTGAAACACGGGCACCGAAACTGGCTGAGCTAAGAGATATCAAGGATAAGATGGAAGACAAGTTCCAGTATCTGTTTGAAGGACCAGACGAAGATCCTGACGGCAATGCAACGATATTGCGCTGGTCACGTAAGAAAAAAGAGCAATATATCGGCTCTGAGAAAAACGGTAAAGCCACGCGTTGGGGTGTTTACTGGCGCAAAGGCGAGTGGGTAGAAGAGTAAAATCTCTTTTATCTTTGTCATAAATAGTGTTAAGCCATAAAAAACCTCTTAGATTATCTAAGAGGTTTTTTTATGCTATCAATCATACTTAGTTTTAATCGCATTTAGCTTCAATAACATTCGGCCCAAGTAACATTTAGCTTTAAATGTCATTAGTGTGCTATTACATCGTTTCGATGATACCGCAAGCGACGCGGTCACCAGCATCACCTGATGGCTGACTGGTATAATCATCTGTACCACCATGTACGATAAACGCTAAACGGTTTACGCTGTACTTACCCGCTTCTGTTGCAGAGATTTTCTTATTGACATAGTTAATAGTCGCGACACCGTTATCATTGGCAGTTAAGTTAGGCAAGTCACCTGCGTGACCATTCATATCGTTTGGGCTAGAGTGAGGCTTATTGTCTGGATTAAAGTGACCACCAGCCGCTTTACCCATGTCAGCACAGCTACCTGTCTCATGGATGTGTAGCGCCACTGTTTGCCCTGGTTGTAGGTTCATCAGCTTGCCATAAACTTGCACACCTTCATCGACTGGGCGCAAGAATACTTGTCCGACTTCTTTTTTATCACTACCAACGGTATAAATCGTTGATTTTAGGGTAGGTTGGTTTAACGGATTACCTGTTTGCATCTGACCTTCTACGGTTTGACAGCCAGTCATTGCTAGTACTGAACCACATAGTAGGGTACTTGCTAGTAATGTCTTACTCATTATTATCTCCATTTATATTTGATTGTTATGGTAAATTTATTTTTAGGTGTTAGGGGCTGTTTAACATCAGATTTAGTATAGCTAAGCGTTGAAATAGTTATTCACTAGAAGCGCAACAATCAGTTAATAAATGTAAGTAACGTATATCGTTCAGCCTTTAGTATTGACTAATTATGCCGCATGCAATACGAGTGTTAGTCTTTTCTAAAGACAAATCCTTATCGTCAACTGGAATGGGATAAACAACAAAAGCTTGCTGATACACACTGTTTGATCGATATTTTTTATGAGAGATATCCGTTGTTATATAGTCAACTTTGGCGATGCCTTGCCTATTAACCTTGATCACTGACGGAGAGCTGAAAGAGAGTCTTGAATGTGATAGTGGTGCAGATGTAGAGTTTAGATAGCCGCCAGCTACTTTACCACGGTTGATACAAGCACCAGACATATAGATATTAATGTTCAATAATGAGTCGGATGGTAAGTTGGTCAATGTGCCATATACTTGAATGCCACTATCGACGCGGCGCAAATAAATTTGCCCAGCATCTTGATTTTTATACGTGGTTTTAAGGTTAGCCGTCATAAATGGTTTGCTTGATTTGATATAACTGAGAGGGCTTTCACAACCAGCCATAATCAATACAAAAGCGCAAAGAGGTACAGATATCATTTTTCTCATTATCCATCCGGTAATATTGTTTTAACGGTTTTTTGATGTAGCTGTAATTATCTTATATCATTTAGAACTATTGTTTATATTTTTTAATAAGTTAAGGGGTATCATAAATTATATCAATGTGCTAATTGATGACACGCCCTAGGGGGTTACGGATTGAATATTCAATAGACCTTAAAGGATTTGAAATAGAAATAATCGCTTAAATAAAAAAGCCGCCCATCATACGATGAGCGGCTTTTTAGAGCTTGTCAGATTAAGCTAATAATATAACTATTTATTAACTGTGCAATGCTTTACCTTTGGTTTTATCCACTGTTACTTTGGCAGGCTTAAGTGGTTTTGGCATACTAACCAACGCAACTTTTAATATCTCTTCAATCGTGGCGACTGGCTGAATAGTTAGGCCTTCTTTCACGTTATCAGGGATATCAGCCAAGTCACGCTCGTTGGTTGCAGGAATCAATACATGCTTGATACCGCCGCGATGTGCCGCAAGCAACTTCTCTTTTAGACCACCGATACGTAGGATCTTACCACGTAAGGTAATTTCACCTGTCATCGCGATATCTGGGCGAATGGCAATACCAGTCAATGCAGATACTAGCGCTGTCGTCAGTGCGCCACCAGCAGAGGGGCCGTCTTTTGGCGTGGCTCCTTCTGGCATGTGTACGTGGACGTCAGTGGTTTTAAACGTTTCGTAATCGATGCCTAAGCTATCACCACGTGCACGAACCACGCTCATGGCCGCACGAATTGACTCTTTCATCACATCGCCAAGTGAGCCTGTGAAGCTCAGTTCGCCTTTGCCTTTCATGGCGACTGCTTCGATGGTCAATAATTCACCACCAACCTGTGTCCACGCAAGACCAGTGATACGGCCAATCTCCGGCTCTTCTTCTGCCAGACCATAATCGTACTGATGGACTCCTAGATAGTCATTGATGTTTTTATCATCGACCACTACCAGTTCACGATTTGCCTTTTTCGGTGTGCGCGCACCATGTGTTTCGACGGAACCGCGAACCACTTTACGGCAGATCTTGTTGACTTCGCGTTCAAGATTACGAACGCCAGCCTCACGTGTGTAGCTACGCACGATGCTGTGTAATGCTGCTTCTACAATCTCAATCTCGCCGTCTTTGAGACCGTTATTTTTAATCGCTTTTGGGACGAGATACTTCTGCGCGATATTAACTTTTTCTTCTTCGGTATAACCAGGCAGACGAATGACTTCCATACGGTCAAGCAGTGCCGCTGGTATATCCATGCTATTGGCAGTACAGATAAACATCACTTGCGATAAGTCTAAGTCCATATCTAAATAATGGTCGTTAAACGTATCGTTCTGTGAAGGATCCAATACTTCAAGCAATGCTGATGCTGGATCGCCGCGGAAGTCTTGCGCCATCTTATCGATCTCATCCAATAAGAACAGCGGGTTTTTGACTTCCACTTTGGCCAATGATTGGACGATTTTACCCGGCATCGCACCAATATAAGTACGGCGATGACCACGTATCTCAGCTTCGTCACGCACACCGCCCAGCGCCATACGCACGAACTTACGACCAGTCGCTCGGGCAATTGACTCACCCAATGAGGTTTTACCCACACCTGGAGGGCCGACGAGACATAGAATAGGGCCGCGCAGTTTTTTCACCCGTGATTGAACGGCTAAGTACTCTAAGATGCGATCTTTCACATCTTGCAGACCGTAATGGTCTTCGTCTAATACAGTTTTGGCTTTATCTAAATTGATAGAGACTTTGGTCGTCGCATTCCATGGCGTGTCCAAAATCCATTCAATATAGTTGCGAACCACTGATGATTCACTTGATGCAGGTGGCATCATTTTGAGTTTCTTAAACTCTTGCTCTGCTTTTTTGCGCACATCGTCTGGTAGGTCAGCCTTTTCTAAACGTTGTTCCAGCTCTGCCACATCGTCATCACCATCGAACACGCCGTCATTCATATCTGACAGCTCATTCTTAATGGCTTTCATTTTTTCATTTAGGAAGTATTCGCGCTGATTATCTTCCATTTGCTGACGGACCGCTTCTTGGATGTCTTGTTCGATATTTTGTTCAGCGCTTTGTTTGACCAAATATTCAGTCAAGGTATTGATGTGTGTTTTGATGTCGTCTTGTTCTAGGAATGACTGCTTGATGTCAAGATCCATCGACACACGGGTTGAGATAAAGTAGATCAATTCAAGTAAGTCATCGATACGTTTTGCCACACGCGTTAGCTCACGCGCATTACGTAGGCGTGCATCGGCATAACTTTCAAATAGCGTGGTTAGTGCTTGAATAGTGTTCTTTTGCTGACTTTCATCCATACTCATATCGAGATCAGTACGCTCAAAACGAGCCATCAATAAATCATCATGGTTTTCGATGTTATCAACGCGCGCACGATACTGACCTTCGATCAATACTTTAATGCAGTTCTCATCGCTGTCATGCGGCATGGTGCTGACGATGCGGCAAACAGTACCATATTGATATAAGTTGTCGTGATCAATATCTTCAGTTAGCGAGTCTTTTTGCGCGACTACCAGCACTTTATTGCCGTACTCTGCCTGTGCTAGCTCTACCGCTTTCACCGATGGCGCACGTCCTACAAACAATGCAATCTGCATGTGTGGATAAACGACGACGTCGCGTAATGCTAGCAGTGGCAAGTAGCTTTCGTCTTCATTGTCTTTGACAACGTTAGACGTGGTGTCTAACTCATCAGTAGATGAGCTCTCTGACTCATTGCTTGCGTCAGTATCAGTATTAAGGGCAGATGATACATCGATGTCGATGTTGTCTTTATCAATATTATGTTCACTCATATATTTTTCCTCGTTCCCCAGACTTGTAAAGTCAAGTTCGTGGTTCATTGTTAGATAAATGGTGCTCACAGATAAAATTGCAAGGCTTTTTGAGCAAGTCAGATGCTTATCTTGATTAAATAGCCATATCTGTATAGATATTGCGATGGATACGGCTGTTTATTTCGTGAAAATTTTTATAAAAAGCCGTTGAAAAGTAAGGCGTATTAGGTGTTTATATACAGATTTGTCTTATATCTAGCAGGTTCTACACATAGGTTTTATAGGTAAAATAAGGTAAACTATCGCGCGTCTTAAACAGTGGTCATTCAGAATAAAGCCTCTTCAAGACGAAGGCGATATCCATACATCATGAAATATTAATCGGTTTAAATTAGACCAAAGAAAACAGAATACGAGGCACACATGACAATCAATGCAGTATTACTGGCGGTAGTGATCATGCTAGGCCTGTCACTTGCAAGGGTACACGTGGTGCTCAGTTTATTAATCGGTGCACTGGCTGGTGGATTAATAGCCGGTCTCGGTATCACTGAGACTTTAGAGGCTTTTCAAGAAGGTATTCGTAATGGCGCACAAATCGCGCTGTCATACGCGTTACTGGGTGCGTTTGCAGTCGCGATTGCGCATTCAGGCTTGCCACAGTCGTTGGCAGGATCGGTCATCAAGCGTATTGATGCGGGCGGCACCAGTGGCATGATTAAGTACATGCTGTTTGCAGGCTTAATCACCATGAGCTGCTTTAGCCAAAACTTAATTCCTATTCATATCGCCTTTATTCCTCTACTAGTACCGCCATTGCTACTAGCGTTTAATCGTATGAAAATTGATAGACGTCTCATTGCTTGTTTGATTACGTTTGGGCTGGTTACTACTTATATGTTTATTCCGTATGGGTTTGGTGATATTTACCTGAATGAAATCATGCTGAAAAACGTCGGTGAGGCGGGCATTGACGTGAGTAATATCTCGGTCACTCATGCCATGGCGATACCAGCGTTGGGTATGTTTGTTGGCTTATTGACGGCTGTGTTTATTAGCTACCGTAAGCCGCGTGAGTATCAACAAGTTGCGATAGACAAAGAGGCACATGATGCCGCTATAGAAAATGATGCATTGAGCAAAACCGCCGCTAGTGCGCAAACCCAAAGTACAGCAAAAACAATGGTGGCATTGGCTGCTATTGTGACCGCTTTTGTCGTACAGCTATACACAGAATCGTTATTGCTAGGTTCGATGTTTGGTTTTGCTGTGTTTATGGCAACAGGCGTGGTCAAGTGGCGTGATGCTGATACTGTGTTTAATGACGGTATCAAGCTAATGGCGATGATTGGCTTTATCATGATTACTGCGCAGGGCTTCGCTGAGGTAATGAAAGCCACTGATCAGATTCAGCCATTGGTTGATGGTGCGGCGTCACTGTTCGCTGGTAATAAAGCGATGGCTGCATTTATCATGCTATTGGTTGGCTTGATTGTGACCATGGGTATTGGCTCGTCATTTTCGACCATTCCTATTTTGGCCGCGATTTATGTACCACTATGTATCTCTTTAGGATTTTCGCCATTGGCAACTGTGGCGATTATCGGTACGGCTGGCGCGCTAGGTGATGCGGGTTCTCCTGCGTCAGACTCGACTCTTGGGCCGACGTCTGGTTTGAATATCGATGGACAGCATGACCATATCAAAGACAGTGTGGTGCCGACCTTTATTCACTACAATATTCCGTTATTGATATTTGGTTGGATAGCCGCGATGGTGTTGTAGACGTACAGAGTATGGTTTGTAAATAACAGCAGATAAAACAAAACAAGACTTAGAAGTAAGTCTTGTTTTGTTTGAATAAGAGATACCGAAGGTAAGCGTTACTACGAAAGCATAGGCGCTTCTTTATGGACTAAACCATTCTTCATCTCTGTTATGGTTTTAAGTAAAAGGTAGAAGAAAAATAGCTGAAAAACGGGATCATATATATGATCTAACGCTAAATTACCACGCATATAGTCTAGGGCTGATAAAATGAATAAAGCCATGAGTATCCCTGAGAAAATATAAGATACAAGAAGGATAAGGATACGTGAGAATGGTCTGTCGTTGCGCTGTTTTGTCCGTTGGGTTTCTATATAGCTCATGAGTGCGAAAGTATAGAATCCCGCTAGAGTGAAGCCAAAGCTCCTAAGTTCGGCAAGCTCAAAACCATTATAGTCATAGACATAATCAGCAAGCGTTAGCAGAAATAGTATTGCCCAAAGGTAAAAAATAACCTTGAGTGAAGCTGGTGATATAAATCCTTTTTTCGTTTTGCTCTTCATGACGGACGATACCTATTCGGTAATGATAACTATTTTCAATAATTATAGTTCATAGGTCATTTATAAACAATAGTTTGATAAAAAATAAGTATTTATCCGTTAAAGCATTCTGTTATTGATATTTGGTTGGATTGTGATGATATTTTAGGGTGAATGGTGTTTTTAATTAGTATAAAACTTTTTATCCTCATAACTATGGTTGACGGAATACACAACGTAAAAAAAATAAGCAAGCCTGGCAAAAGCAAATAACCAAAAACAGTAGAAATGATAAAAAGCTCCACGCAATCATCCAGCCAAGTGGCGCTGGTGCATGTATAACCATCATACCGAAGAAAAGTAAAAAGAACGTAGTAACAATCAGCATGGTAAAAAACTTCCACTGGCTACGCATATATACATCGATAGTCACTAGAAAGCTTAAATGAAAAAGCATTGCAACCACCAATGTGACAACGAGCCCCATAGCATATGCATGCGGCTCAGGCGCATCAAGCATCTCTAGCGCATAAGGGTGTGGCCCAAAACCTGAAGTAATAATAAGACCGACAAAAAAAGCCCATACACTAGCGAAAACTATTCGTAGCGGTTTTGAGCGAAAGTAGCTAACGACTGTCTTTATAGGTGTGTTTTTTGCGCTCATGTGTCATACCTGATAATTATACTCTTGTTATTTTATTATAAATGCTACTCATCAAAATCTCTCAACTCACTATTCAAACTACTCAAAAACTCATCACTTTGCGCCAGCAGTTTATTTAGACGTTCTTCATTGATTAGCCGTGTCATCTCCTCAGAGCTAAACGGCTGCTCTTGACTGTAGTAACGTCGCTCTCTAGCGTCCTCGTTGCCTAACGTTTGCAGATACTCATCCACACTATCTGCACTGGAATCAGCAGCGCTAGAGTCTTCTTTTTTAAATTGTTTATCATCTTTCATTAAAACCACCTTATGCCGCTTGGCGTGATTAAGCCATCTAATGGCACATCCCACGGTTGACGCGCTAACTGCTCAACCACTTGAAAATCATAACACCAGCCTATTTTTAATGGTTTTTTCGCCCCTGACCGATAGACTTTACTTAATGTCGTATCATAAAAGCCGCCACCCATACCCATACGGTTGCCGTGTGTATCGACTGCCACCAGCGGACAGATAATGACATCCAATTCTCGCGCCCAAAGTAGCCGGCGATGATGGTTTTGCTTCATACCTAACCGATGGATACGTGTTGGTACGTTAAGTAGCTTTGAATGATAGATAGGGACAAAACGCAGCCGTTTATCCTCAAAGCCATTGTTAGCATGACCAAGTGAACCGACCACGGGTAGATAAGAAAAATAGCCTAAGCGTTGACACCACTCTAAAATTGGCTGAGTGGGTAATTCGCCAAACCCATCATAATATAGGCCAATACGTGCGTTTTTTGGCAATCGCTGTTGTAACTTAGTTAGATACAGGCTTGCCGCTTGTCCCATATTCCTGCGTGTACTGTCAGTTAACTGCCGACGCTGGCGAGTAAAGTATCGTCTGGGTGGGTTGCTAATTTCTGATTCCTCTGACATTGAGCTTTTTGGTTCAGGATGCATAGTTATATTATCCAATGAGATATTGATGCTGACTGCTGATGTTAGATATTGGCAATGATTATTTGTGAATATTCAACTGGTCTTAGTCATGCTATTATAATGCCACTTTATATCGTATATTCTTTTAAGTGTAGCAGGTGTTACACTTTTTACGGCTCAGCCATACAACAACAAACCAGAAAAGAGGGTAGTTATGTCGACACAGAATCAGGCAACTCGTACCGAAAAAGATACTATGGGAAATGTGGAAGTCCCAGCTGATGCATATTGGGGTGCGCAAACACAGCGTAGCCGTCAAAACTTCAAAATCGGTGGTGAAACATTACCACGTCCAATGATCGAAGCGATGGCATTGGTCAAAAAAGCCGCTGCCATTACCAATGCAAGCCTAGAGCGTATCGAAGGCGACAAGCGTGATCTAATCGTACAAGCCGCTGACGAAATCATCAATGGTGGTCTAACTGATCAATTCCCATTGGTCGTATGGCAGACAGGTTCTGGCACACAGTCAAACATGAACATGAATGAAGTGCTTGCCAACCGTGCCAACGAAATCGCTGGTTCTGAGCGTGGCAGCTACACGCCAATTCACCCAAATGACCATGTAAACCATGCACAGTCTACCAACGACAGCTTCCCAACGGCGATTCGTGTGGCGGCTGCTCGTCAGATCAATAGCTTGCTGATTCCAGCGGTAACAGCACTACGTGATACGCTCGCTGCTAAAGCAAAAGAGTTCGATAGCATCGTAAAAATCGGTCGTACGCATTTACAAGATGCTACTCCATTAACGTTAGGCCAAGAGTTCAGCGGCTATGTGAGCCAACTTGACCATGCATTGACTCGTATCGATAACGCGCTACAAGGCCTGTATGAATTGCCATTAGGTGGTACTGCGGTCGGTACTGGTCTAAACGCTCATCCTGATTATGCAGTAAAAGCGGCTGAGCAACTATCAACCCTAACTGATTTGCCATTTGTCACCTCACCGAATAAGTTTGAAGCACTAGCCGCTCGTGATGCCGAAGTATTTGCGTCAGGCGCCCTAAAAACGCTAGCAGCGAGCTTAAATAAAATCGCTAATGACGTACGTTGGTTGGCATCTGGCCCTCGTTGTGGTCTGGGCGAATTGACGATTCCTGAAAATGAGCCAGGCTCTTCTATCATGCCAGGCAAAGTGAACCCAACTCAGTCAGAAGCAATGACCATGGTTGTCGCTCAGGTCATGGGTAACGACACGACTATCAGCATGGCTGGCGCATCAGGCAACTTTGAGCTAAACGTGTATAAGCCAGTGATCGCATTTAACTTATTGCAGTCTATTAAATTACTTGGCGATGCTTGCAACAGCTTTAACGATAACTGTGCCGTTGGTATCGAGCCAGTAAAAGACAAAATTGATGATTTCTTGCATAACTCGTTGATGCTAGTGACCTCATTGAACCGTCATGTTGGTTATGAAAATGCAGCGAAAATCGCTAAGACGGCTTATAAAGAAAACAAAACCTTGAAGCAAGTGGCGGTTGAGCTAGAGCTATTAACGGAAGCGCAGTTTGATGAGTGGGTTATTCCTGCTGATATGGTGAACCCTAAATAAGCAGTAGACCAAGCAGTAGATCAAGTAGTGACCTGCTACAGCGTTAGACTTGCTTAATGTACGATAAGTACCATTTGCATGCGTCTTTCTGGTAGTGTCATATTTGTCTCACTGAGAGTTTAGAAATAAAAAGACCTTGTCACTTCTTATATGAGTTATAAGAGAATGTGGCAAGGTCTTTTTTTGGTCTATACTTTTCAAGCTATTGCTATATTTTATCCAGGGGATGTAATCTCAAAGATTGCTTATGGACCAGTATAACTATTATCATATACCTGCAGAATTTTAGAAAAAAAGACAATAACCTAAATCGGAGTAAATAATGATTACCCATGTTCCTGATATGACCTTTAAAACTCGTGTTCGTGATGACTCTATTGGCGGAGACAACCCATTCACATGGTATGATCTAACCACAGATGAGTTATTTGCCAATAAAAAAGTGGTTGTGTTTTCTCTACCAGGCGCCTTTACGCCAACTTGTTCAACCAGCCATCTCCCTCGTTATGAAGAGCTTTATAATGAGTTTAAGGCATTAGGCGTAGATGAAATAGTTTGTATTTCTGTCAATGATGCGTTCGTCATGTACCAATGGGGTCTAAAGCAAAACCGTGAAAACGTTTTCTTACTTCCTGATGGTAATGGTGAGTTCACTCGTAAAATGGGCATGCTGGTTGATAAGAGTAATGTTGGCTTTGGTATGCGCTCATGGCGTTATTCGATGGTAGTCGACAATAAAGAAGTTAAAAAAGTGTTTAAGGAAGCTGACTTTGGCGACAACTGTCCAATAGACCCATTTGAAGTATCAGATGCGGACACTATGTTAGCGTATTTGAAAAGTAATGCTTAGATTCTATTGAGGATTTAGAAATAAAAAAGACCTTGTCACTTCTTATAAGAGAATGTGGCAAGGTCTTTTTTTTGTTTATATTTTATGGAATTTATATGAAGCAGTGATGCTAAATACACAGCTTTTACGCAAAGTGAGGAGTATTGGATAGGTATATTAGGAGCTATTAGATCAAACAACCATTGCTCCAGTAGAATAAGTAAGGATAACTCATGAGCCTTGATCATACTTGTTCCAACCCGCCAACACTGTCTAAAATAGCTCTGTACGTGTGGCTATTATCTCTATGTTTACCTGCGCTACATTACGATGGTGAAACTTATTTTGGCTATGAGACTTTAGTAATGGGTATTCTATTGGGTTGGATTGGTTTAGTATTCCAAGCTTATAGTAATCTCACTTTTTTGCTAGCTATATACCTGACGTTACGCCATAAAAACCCGATTAACCTTGCCGCTTTTACTTTAATGCTTGGGTTATCTACTTTTTTTCTCACAACTATAATAGCAACAGGCGATAAAGGCGTTCATGATTCAGAAATCGAACTGAAAATTTGGGGAGTTGGGTGTTGGATTGGCTCATACGTATTATTATTCATAAGTACGGTTTGGCGTTTCTATTTAGAGCGAAACTTAAATAAAGTATGATAAAAAAGCCAGCAGAGCGTTTGAATTTATAACAGCTCGACTTAAACCAAAAAAAGCCAAGCAAAATGCTCGGCTTTTTCTACCAAACATTCAATTTTAGCTAGAACTTATAAAGCAAACCAAGCGTCGTCGCTGCTTCAACACGCGAGTCTACCATTGGACTATCGTACTGCTCAGTCGGTAGATAGCTCACGCTTTGATTAAAAAACCCTGCCCATTTTTCATTGAAGTCATAGTTGGCACTGACGCTTACGTAAGGGTTCAAGCTTGCATCAGCTTGATAAGCGTCAACACCAGTTTCAGCTGACTCTTTATCACTGACACCATAATAGTATTCGTTATAATCATCATCATGGTATTCAAAACCAATGCTAGGATAGACGGTTAAATTGCCCTTAGTAACTCTGGCAAGATAGGTCAAGCGAGCTGTATTACCACCGCTGCGATCTAGCACATCGGCGCCTATCTGAGCACGGATGGCACCCAGTGAGGTATTACGCTGATAGCTCAAACCAGCTTCTGCTGACAATTTGCGTTCATCTAGCCCAGCCAAATCATCAGTAGCATCGTCAGGGTCAAACTCAGTACCCGCAAGCTTGACATAAGCAGACAGCTGGTTAGCTCTATTGTTAATGACGTAAGCACCTGCTTGTGCGCCGCGTATATAAAACAGATTATTGTCATAAAATACGCCTGGTAACACATTTATCTCGGTATCGTCTTCCAGGTCATAAGCTGACTTAACAGACATGGCGTTGACGCCGACGCTTAATACTGCATCTGGGTCAGTGGGTAAGTTGTCCTCAAACAGTGCAGCGTTAGACATGCTGGTCACACTGAATAATGCGGTAGCTGTGGACGTGATAAGCATGGTACGCGTAGAGATACTAGGTAGCGCTGCAAGTCTAAACATAATCGAATCTCGTAAATTAGGAATAATAAGGTAAAGCAACTGTGTAGCAATAAGTGGGTAAAACTCATCGGCTGTTTAGTCATGATAAATAACTATGCGCATTTACTCAATGGTTTTTAATATCTGTATGATCTGAGCATGAATATCTTGCCACCACCAGACAAAGCCAATACTGATCAATAACATCGCTAGCCATGGCAATAACTGCCAGATAAACGAGGGTTTAATAGGTGTTTTTGGTGTGGTGCTGTTGGCATGAGCCGTGTCGATATTTGACCTTGAATCCATACCAGCGCTACGTTGCGCATAAGTATCATCGTTATAGGAGTCGGTCATATCTGAACGATAACGAGCAAGGTCATTGCTATTAAAGTTAGAGCTATTTAAGTCAGAGCTATTTAAGTCACTATTATCTAAATCAGTAGCGTGAGGAGCTGAGTAACTATCGACGCTAGGTGGTTGATTGATATAGGTCGTTTGATGACGGTGTAGGTTTTGGTTCTGATAAATAGCGGCATTTTGTAGAGTGACTGTCATACGTTGACGGTAGGCAATCGCAAAAGGTAATGCAATGACGAGTCCGGTAATAGCACCGCCGATATGTCCTGCATTATCAATCCCCGGCACCGCAAAACCATACACAAGGTTGATGCCCATAATCATTATCAAGCTTTTTAGATTGAGTACCATGCCATTGACCGATATCTTAAACAGCGCCACTATTAATAATGCTGCACCGATGCCCATGATGCCACCAGATGCGCCCGCCGATAGTCCAGGCTGCCCCGTTCCCTCTAATAACGCCTGCCATGTTATATAGTTATTGAGTAAGCCGCCACCGACGGCTGCCAGTAAAAACAATACCAAAAACTTAGCTGAGCCAAATATCGGCTCGGCAACTTGACCGAAGAAGTACATCGCAAAGGCATTAAACAATAAATGCATTAGGCCAATGTGCAAAAATGCACTGCTTACCAGCCGCCATGGGTCTTCATTCATGGTGTAGGGTAAGGCATTGGCGCCCCAGTTTAATAGGTTTTCTGTCGATGGATTATTGGCATCGACGCCCGTCAGCACTTGTATAACAAATAGGCCAATAAAGCTGACCAATAACAAAGTAGTGACAGGTGCCGTTTTAAATAATTGTTGAATGGTCATAAATAGCTAGCTTTAAAGATAGGTAGTTTTGAGGTTTTCATAGGTACCTTTTACCAAGATATTGTCAGTGACGGTATTGATATCGGTATGACCACAGAACGCCATGCTAATATCACACTCTTTATAGATTAGCTCAAGCGCACGGCGGACACCGTCTTCGCCATAAGCGCCTAGACCATACAAAAACGCTCGGCCGATCATGGTGCCTTTTGCACCCAGCGAGATAGCCTTTAATACATCTTGACCAGAGCGAATACCGCTATCTAGCCAGACCTCGATATCGCTGTTTTCAGCATGGACCGCTTGCACAATATCAGAAAGCGCAGAGATAGAGGACAGTGCACCATCTAATTGGCGACCACCATGGTTTGAGACAACCAGCGCATCGGCACCGCTACGGGCGGCTAGTATGGCATCTTCTGGTTCCATAATGCCTTTTATGATGAGTTTTCCGCCCCATTCGTCCTTGATACGGGCGACATCATCCCAGCTCAAGCGCGGATCGAACTGTTCGGCAGTCCATGCTGACAATGATGAGAGATCCTCGACGTTTTTGGCATGTCCAACGATGTTGCCAAACGTATGACGTTTGGTGCCGAGCATATTCATGCACCATTCTGGCTTGGTCACTAGATTCAGCATATTAGCGAGTGTGGGTTTCGGCGGCGCAGACAAACCGTTTTTGATGTCTTTATGGCGTTGACCTAGTACTTGCAAATCAGCGGTGAGAATAAGCGCAGAACAGTTTGCTGCTTTCGCACGGCGAATCAGATTGGTCATAAAATCTTTATCACGCATGACGTATAGTTGAAACCAAAATGGCGCATTGGTGTTTTCAGCGACGTCCTCGATTGAGCAGATGCTCATGGTTGAGAGTGAGAAGGGCACACCGAACTTTTCAGCGGCCTGTGCGGCTTTGATTTCTCCATCCGCCCACATCATTCCTGTAAAACCAGTTGGTGCAATCGCCACTGGCATTTTGACAGATTCACCGAGCATCTGTGTTGCTAGACTGCGGTTGTCCATATCTACCAGCACTCGCTGACGCAGTTTGATACGATCAAAATCCGTTTCGTTATTGCGATACGTGGTCTCCGTCCATGAGCCTGAATCGACGTAATCGTAAAACATACGTGGTACTTTGCGCTCAGCGATGCGGCGCAGGTCTTCAATTTCTGTTATTTTTTTTAAATCTTTCATAGTTTTCTCACTATAGGGTTTTATGACCATTTAAATATTATCAAACGATGAGTTGCTGTAAGTCCAGTACTGAAAATGGGTAGTTTAGTTGTTTTGAGGGTGTCAAAATAATAGGAATGGTGGTGGCAAACTCTAACATTAATGTTTCATCAAAATCAGCGATATCGATATAGTGATAATCGATGGGCTGTACCGCTTGAAATTGAATTAGCTGCTGCTCTGCGATGTCACATAAATGACAGCCAGCGGTGCCAAGCAACCACCATTTATCTCTATTTTCAACTGTATCAAGGTTTGGATTGGTGCCTATGATACGTGCTCGTAAATTTTTTATATGACTATCATCGTACATATTTGTTCTCTTGTCTTAATAATTATCAAAAAAGTCCTGATTTTATAATTTTATTCCAAAGCATACAGACGGTTTAACCATTATGACATGATAAAGAAGTAGGGTAAATAATGACAGCGATTGTGAGATTAGGTAAGATGACCTGCTGCTTCTCGTTATTGATTTATCATTTCATCTTATTAGCTTTTTAATCACTTGGATATCGCGCATGGCAAGTTTTGGCAAATTTATCAAACGACTATTATTGGCATTAATGCTCATAGTCGTGGTGTTCCATGTGTTGGTCGCTGGACTACTATTGATCTGGAAAACGCAGCCGATTAATAACAGCATGTTTATGCTGACGCATCGCATAACCGAGGGTTCAGTCACTCAGACTTGGGTAGAGTATGATGACATTGCAAAATCTGCCAAACAAGCAGCGATAGTAAGCGAGGACTCGACATTTAGCCAGCATAATGGTTTTGATATGAAAGGCATTGAAGCAGCAATGAAAAGAAATGAAGAAACAGGTAAAACGTCTGCGGGTGGTTCAACGATTACTCAGCAATTGGCAAAAAACTTGTTTTTGACTTCGCATCGCTCGTATGCTCGCAAGGGAGAAGAAGCGGTTATTACCGTGATGATTGAAGCCCTATGGGATAAACAGCGTATTTTGACTGCTTATCTCAATGTGGCAGAGTTTGGTAATGGTATTTATGGTGTCGAAGCGGCTGCGCAGCATTATTTTAATAAACCTGCTGCTAACCTCAATCGTGATGAATCATCTTTGCTTATTTCTATGTTGACCAATCCAAAGTATTACCAAGACAACCAAGGTGATAGGCGATTGCGCAACAAACAAAGTATTATCAAAAAACGTATGAACAATGCCGTCTTACCGCAAGCAGAGTAATTCGCTGCTTTGTCCTAGGGCGTGTCCTCATTTTTAGCCCATTTAAAGTGCAATGTTCAGATTGAGGACAATGCCCTAATAGAAGTATAAAAAAAATGATGGTGTATCGATAACGCAACAGGAGTAATGACGTGGTAGATGTAAACGATAAAAAAAGCAGTGACGCGAAAGACAATGTTACTGTGAACAATGTTGCTGTAAACAATGCTGGTGTGAACGATAAAGCTCAAACTGCTGATAATAAACATTTAACCCAAGTAGCATGGCAGCGTTCAGAGGATGGCAGCTATTCACCCAGTAGCTATATCAACCGTGACTTATCTTTATTACAGTTTCATCTGCGTGTTTTAGCACAGGCAGCCAGTACTCGTCATCCGCTACTAGAACGTTTGTTTTTCTTGATTATCTTCTCATCCAATATCGATGAGTTTTTTGAAATTCGTGTCGCAGGCTTGATGCAAAAGCTCAACATCGGTGATGTTTCGACCAGTGTGCAAGGTATGCGTCCTAGTGAAGTGCTGAATGAAATAGCCATGGTCATGCACGATGCAATCGATGAGCAATATCGTATTCTTAACGAAGATATCTTGCCAGCACTTGCTAAGGAAGACATCCGTTATCTCAAACGCGATGAGCTCAATGCTGAGCAATCAGCATGGATGAAGCGTTATTTCACCGAGCAAGTATCACCAGTACTCACACCGATTAGTATTGACCCAGCACATCCGTTTCCGCGTTTGGTCAATAAGAGCTTAAACTTCATTGCCAGCTTAGAAGGTAAAGATGCTTTCGGCCGTGATATCAACCTTGCGATTGTGCCAGCACCGCGCAGTCTGCCACGTGTGATTCGTTTGCCAGATGAGTTGACTGGCGGCAAAGAGCATCACGTCATGTTATCTGCTATTATTCATGAGCATATCGGTGAGCTGTTCCCTGGTATGAATGTGACGGGCTGTCATCAGTTCAGATTGACCCGTAATGCTGATCTAGATGTGGCTGATGATGTCGAAGATATTGCCAAAGCGTTAGAAGGTGAGCTCGAAAACCGCCGCTTTGGTGATAAAGTTCGTCTAGAAGTCACTACCAACTGTCCAACAGACATCAGTGACTATTTGCTCAATGAGTTTGAGCTACATGACAATCAGTTGTATCGCGTTAATGGTCCTGTCAACCTTACAAGGTTGTTATTTGATTTCAATATTCCAGCGCTGCGTTATCAGCCGTTTAACCATGTAATTCCCAAAGAGTTTCGCCGTGAGATGGATAAGCTAGACAAAGCGACCAGTATGTTTGCTGCGATACGAAAAAAAGATGTGCTCGTGCATCATCCTTTTCACGCTTTTTCGCCAATTATTAACTTATTGTGGCAAGCGGCTAGTGATCCAAAAGTGCTAGCGATTAAGCAAACCCTATATCGCTCAGGCACCAATTCAGAAATAGTCAAAGCACTCGCAGCGGCCGCCCGTAATGGTAAAGAAGTAACCGCCGTTATTGAGCTGAGGGCACGTTTCGATGAAGCCTCTAATATTGCTGTGGCCAATTATTTACAAGAAGCGGGCGCGGTCGTTGTGTATGGTATTGTTGGTTATAAAACCCATGCCAAGCTCATGTTGATTATCCGTCGTGAAGAAAACCGAATCCGTCGTTATGTGCACTTAGGTACGGGCAACTATCACGCAGCTAATGCGAAAGTCTATACTGATTATGGTTTATTCACCGCCGATCCTGATATCTCAGAAGACGTGCACAAAATATTCCAAGAGCTGACAGGAATGGGTAAACCGGCCAATCTAAAAAAACTATTGCATGCACCGTTTACCTTGCATGATAAATTGATGAGCTTTATCGATGATGAAATTGCTCATGCAAAAAAAGGTAAGCGCGCCCATATTATCGTAAAGGTCAATGCTTTGACGGAACGAAAACTGATTGCCAAGCTATATGATGCCTCGCAAGCAGGGGTCAAAATTGAGCTGATTTTACGTTCTATTTGTTGCCTGCGTCCACAGGTAAAAGATTTGTCTGAGAATATTACGGTGCGTTCAGTGATAGGTCGGTTTTTAGAACATACGCGCATCTATTATTTTTATAATAATGGTGATGAGCGTTTATATTGTGGTAGTGCTGATTGGATGGATCGTAATTTATTTCACCGCGTTGAAGTAGCGTTTCCAATTGAAGACAAAAAATTGTTTAAGCAAGTCTACCAAGATGGCTTACTGAATTATCTCAAAGACAATACGCAAGCTTGGACGCTTGATGGCAATGGTGTTTGGACACACCTGCAGCCGGCAACTGGTGAAACACCACATATCGCCCAAGAGTACTTGTTAAAAAACATCAATGGTGTAGGAGATTCAGTGTAGCTACTCTCTGAATGACTGTTTAAACATTATTGAATGTTGTGAATGAATTGAAAAAGCCAAGCGCCAGTAAATACTAGCGCTTGGTTTTTTTTGGCAAATTATTTGTATAGTCAGAGACACACATAGACACAGACATCGTCACTCATACTGTTTGAGATTGGTATTTATAAAAAAATTCTAGAATAGGTAACAGGTAGACCACTGCAGATTGTACATTCAGCACGGCTAATGAAGGTAATACCGTAGTGGTTTTAGTCGTTCACTGACTATATAAGTTACAAACTGTCTTGTAACCTCACATTTATATACATATTGATACGGCAGCACACTGGTTAGGTACGTAATGTCCTCTTTATACTTAAGGTCAGTCATAATATTATCAGTCAGCTAACTGACAGAAAACTGATGTTTCACTAACTGATATTTAATTATAAGAAAAGGAAATCACCATGAGTCATATTGATAACGATCGCTCAGATATTAAGCAGGCCGCAGAGCAAGCAGATAGCCAAAAAATTGCAAAAAACCTTGAAGATGAGCAAAAGAGCGCCACGCCTAAAACATTGAGCGAAGATGAGCAGACTTCTTTTATTAAAGAAGAACTACGCACCGATAAATAGTCAGCGTTTCAGCGGTTTTGATCCAATGTCTAATTTATCAAATCAAGAGGTACACGATGACAAACGAAAAAAAACTAAGAGATGAAGCAAAGGTAGTGGTTGATAATCAAGCCACAACACAGCTCGACCATACGCAAGACAGCTATGAAGGTCGAAAGCATGAACCAGATATTGATGGTCCACAACAAGACTCACAAGAGACTGATGAAATATATGCCGACCCTCGCAAAGAAGAAGGCTTACCAGCAGGTGGCAAAAACGTGGCAGATTTGAATGTTCATAATCTAAATCAGCAAAACTAAGTACGTTTGGCAGTAATTAAAGTAACTTCTAAGAAAGTATGTAGATAAAAATAATAAGGACATAACCATGGAACACAAAGCGCCAGTATCAACCGACAATCAGATAGAAAAGAATACTACTGAGAATAAAGGGACGGATACATTCGAAGAAAGTGTGTTTCACTCAAAACACGTCAATGATAATGACAACCCTGCACGCCAGCCTGATCGTCGTGATCAAGAAGGTAATGCGTTTGATGATGGTATCAATGAGCATACGGTTGCAGGAGAACACTGTAAGAGTGAAGAGATAAACAATCTGAACCGTTATGCAAATGCTGACAATGCGCAATCACGGGTATTAAAATCTGATGAAAAAGACAGCTAATGCTTAGCTGATATAAAGTTGTTGTTTGAACTGGGAGCACGCCCTAGTAACTTATATTTAGATAAGACGATTATAATAGTGACGATAGTGAGGAGCCGTTATGAGCATATCAAATGATAAAGCAGTTAATCAGAGTCATGAATTGAAAGATGCAGATGACAGCCATGGCATTGTCGCTGATGATGCTTTACAGAGAGCGAATCCTGCTGCTGCAGAAAGAGCAACGGACGAACATGACCCACATCAAATTGCCAAAAACAATAAACAATATGACAGCCCGTTAATGATAGATGATGAATAATAACCTGCCATGCTAGCTGTGGTTTTCACCGAAAATATTATAATAAGAGGTACCAACAGCTAGATTCAATCAGAAAAGGTGCCATTAATGCTCAAGTTGGTTTGAGCGGTAACGGCATCTTTTTTCTTGGTCTAAATTTCTTGATCCAAAATATAGCTATCAATACCTAAGCAGGTGTGCCGCTGTGAAAGCGTAAGTCAGTATCAGGGCTAGATATCAATTCTGATTCTACTTCTTTAAAGAATGCGACTCTGTCATCAATATTCTCTTCAGCCAATGACTGTGCTAGTGCTAGATAGTCTTCAAAATGCCGACTTTCAGACTTCAATAAATAGCGGTAATACTTTGCCAAGCGCTCATCGTTAATAACTTCAGCCAATGCTGCAAAACGTTCGCAAGAGCGTGCCTCGATAAACGCTCCGATAATAAGCACATCAACCATTGCTGCTGGCTCGTAAGTACGTTTGTGCTTCAACATACCTTTAGCGTAGCGTCCAGCACTCAAGTATTCCCACTCCTGACCACGATCGTTCATGATGCCCAATACCTGCTCATAATGCAGCATTTCTTCACGTATCAACTGCGCTAGCTTGCGCTGTAAGTCATAAGAGAACTCATAGCGAAAGATGAGATTCATGGCAGTGCCAGCGGCTTTTTTTTCGCAGTTGGCATGATCTTGAATGATTAATGGCAAGTTTTCAATGGCAGCATATACCCAGTCCTGAGTCGTTCGAGCACCCAAAAAGTTATAAATAGGGGATAGATCTACCTTTAGAGGCATGCGTAGTTGTGTGACATCAACGCTGTCTTGCTCTGTAGCGTTTTCAGTAATGAGATTGTCGTTAATGTAATGGGATGTCATATTTTCTTGGTTCATAGTCTCTGTCATGGTCAAGTATTTTATACGTGTTGAGTGAATATAAAAATGAGGTAGATAACCAATAAGTAAAAATTGCTCAAGCAATGATTATTCACTGTTTATATATGTTTTATTACTTATGTTTTATTACCAAGCCATCTCTTCATTTTAAAAATGATGCATGAGCTGCCTTAGCTCTGATGGTGTATAGGTTATCATTATTAGACAACCCCAGTATTTACTTGGTGAATGCTATTCTCTTGTTTATTTCTTTATTTGATAGTACGATGAGATTTCATTGAAGCATATTTTTTATCTTGTTATTGATATATGTATCATCGCTTAGTCATGAGTGATAAGTATTATAGCAACTGGCAGTACGGTATAAAGTAGCAGTTATCCAGTTGCAGTCATTGCAGAATAAACAAATACATTTGCGCCTGTTACCGGTTTTTGGCATATTATTAATAAGCATCTTTTGATGCTATGGCTGAAATATCATGCCAAAGTGTGTTCTCATTTTGAAAATGGATATAAAAATAAGACAAATGGTAGCCAAACAAGGAAAGTGGCTTGGTAAAGGTTCAGCTATTTTTAGTCCATTTAGTCGTAAGTATTCAGATTGAAAATTCACTTCAGTAGCATAGCATAAATGCTTGAGTCGCTATTCATGACAAGCTTATAAGATAGAACAATAAGTTTGCTTCGTACTTCATCTAAACTTGGAATAGATGTCTAAGACCGACAATGTCCAACCATTGCGGTAGTAACTTCGTTTTTACACCCTCACGAACAGATAAGGATAACAACATGAGCCAATCTTCTAACGCCAATCGTATTCAAAAAGGTATTCTTGCCATCGATCAGCAATTGTATGATTTTATTGAAAACGAAGTGCTGCCGAAAGTCGGTGTTGATTCAGACAGTTATTGGTTAGGTTTTGAAAAAGTCATTAAAGAGTTCACCCCGCGTAATAAGGCGCTACTAGAAACTCGTGACAAGATTCAAGCACAGATTGATGAGTGGCATCTACAACACCCTGCCAAAGATGGTGAAATTGATTACCCAACATATAAGGCTTTCCTACAAGAGATTGGCTATTTATTACCAGAGGGTGATGATTTCAAAGTCAGTACCCAAAATGTCGATGACGAGATTGCGCATATTGCAGGGCCACAGCTGGTGGTACCCGTACGCAATGCTCGTTATGCACTGAACGCGACCAACGCACGTTGGGGTAGTTTATATGATGCGTTATATGGTACCGATGTTATTAGTGATGAAAATGGTCAAGAAGCGACAGGCGGCTATAATCCGACTCGCGGTGCTGCAGTTGTTGCTTACGCTAAAGCATTCTTAGATGAGCATTTTGCGCTAGCATCAGGTTCATACAATGATGCTACAGGCTTTAAAGTCGTTGATGGTCAGCTTGAGATTGTTCAGGGTGATAGTAGTACTTCGTTAAAATCCGCTGAAAAATTTGCAGGTTTTGTGGGTGATGCAGCAGCGCCTACAGGTATTTTATTAAAAAATAATAATTTGCATGCCGAAATTCAAATCGACGCCAATAATCCAGTAGGCAAAGATGATCCAGCAAACATCAAAGACGTATTGCTTGAGTCCGCGATTACTGCGATTCAAGATTGTGAAGATTCAATCGCTGCCGTTGATGCCGAAGAAAAAGTTGAAGTCTATCGTAACTGGCTTGGATTGATGAATGCAGACCTACAAGAAACTTTTGAAAAAGGTGGTAAGACACGCACTCGTAAGCAAAATCCAGACCGTGAATACACCACGCCAGACGGTGGCAAGCTTATCCTACCGGGTCGTTCATTATTGCTTATCCGTAATGTCGGTCACTTGATGCAAAATCCAGCAATCCTAGTGGATTTAGGGAATGGTCAAGAGCAAATATTTGAAGGCCTGATGGATGGTCTGATTACACCGCTATTATCTTTAAATGATCTCAAAGGTACAAACGCGCTATCGAATTCACGTAAAGGCTCTATGTATATTGTTAAGCCAAAAATGCATGGCCCTGAAGAAGTGAAAATGGCCAATGACTTGTTTAACGCGACAGAAGATCTATTAGGCCTAGAGCGCAATACTATTAAAATCGGTATCATGGACGAAGAGCGTCGTATGACGGTCAACTTAAAAGAAGCCATTCGTCAAGCAAAAGAACGTGTCATCTTTATTAACACAGGCTTCTTAGACCGTACGGGTGACGAGATGCACACCAGTATGAATGCTGGAGCATTTGTACCAAAAGGCGAGATGAAGTCACAAACATGGCAACCAGCTTATGAGCAGTGGAATGTAGATATCGGTCTAGAGACAGGTTTACAGGGTGTTGCTCAGATTGGTAAAGGCATGTGGGCGAAGCCTGATGAGATGAAGGAAATGATGGATACTAAAGCGGCACATCCTCAGTCTGGTGCCAGTACCGCATGGGTGCCATCACCAACAGGCGCAACCTTACACAGTATGCACTATCATCAAGTAAATGTCGCTGATGTCCAAGATGGCCTGAAATCACGTGAGCGTGCTAGCTTAGATGATATTTTGACCATTCCATTGGCGAAAGATACCAGCTGGACAAAAGAAGAAAAGCAGCAAGAGCTAGACAATAACGCTCAAGGCATCTTAGGTTATGTTGTACGTTGGGTCAATCAAGGTGTAGGTTGCTCTAAAGTACCTGATATCAATGATGTCGGTCTCATGGAGGATAGGGCCACATTGCGTATCTCAAGCCAGCATATAGCCAACTGGTTGCATCATAATGTCGTCAGTGAAGAGCAAGTGTTAGAGACCATGAAACGCATGGCAAAAGTTGTTGATGAGCAGAATGCCGGTGACAGCAGTTATCAAGCGATGGCCAGTGATTTTGAAAACTCTTATGCATTCAAAGCGGCTTGTGACTTGGTGTTTAAAGGTCGTGAGCAGCCTAGTGGCTATACTGAGCCATTACTGCATCAAGCACGCCTTGACTTAAAAGCGAATACTTAGAGTTAGATATACACTGATGCTAGGCTGTGACCTAGCACTGAGCTCATTTAAGCCGTAAATGGCTTGAAGCGGCCCAAATTCTGGCTAAACTGCATTAAATCGCTTGATATTATCCTGACTATTTTTTGAGTTTGGCTGTCGTTTTGGTCACTGTGTTTAAAGTGATGACATGCTTTGATAACATTAGTTTATTTTATCGGTGTTGATATCGGTGTTGATAATAATGTGGCTCGATAGTTGAATCATGGCGCTTGGTCTGGTAATAAGCTCATGTAGCTGAGATCTGTAACAGGATTTTGTTACAGGACTACAAACATATTATGAGCGATACTTGTTTCGACAGGTATCGCTTTATTTTTGTCTTTTATATGATATTTATGACCACGATGTTATGTTTTTAGTATTTATACCAATCAATCCTGCCTTTATCTCTTTGAGAAAACAGAGGAATTTTTGTAAAGGCTTACATTCTATAAGGGATATAGTGTTTGCGGATTTCTATATTCAAAAACCAAAAAAATGTGTTGCAAATTATGTCAAAGTTGATATGCTTGTACTCGAAGTATGAGTTTGGTAACGGATGTTACGCAATAGAGTGATAAAGACCAATATTTACATGAATGTTACTTTTTTAATCCCAATCGTGTAAGCCATGGCTTTTTCATCTTACTGTAATAAAACTTCGCCACACTTGTTTCTGACTAATCTCGGTAGCCAGTTACACATTATTTCTTTGAGGATTTGTGACGATACCATTATGAGCACCAGCTAATAATAGCTCGCTTATTACTAAAAATTGTAAAGTGGAGATACCCAATGAAAAAACTACTTTTAGCTACAGCAGTTGCTGCCCTATCTGTTTCTGCAGCCAACGCCGCGCCAACAGTTTATGGTAAAGCATTTTTAACTCTTGACGTTATTGAAGCTGACACTGATGGCATCGATCAAGATGAGCGTACTAAACTAAACTCTGCCTCTTCACGCGTTGGCTTCAAAGGTTCTGAAGCTTTGACTGCAAATACTGACGTTGTATATCAACTTGAGTATGGTGTTGACGCAGACGCTGATGACGGTGATCAGTTCTATGCTCGTGATACTTACCTTGGTCTAGCCAATGACCAGTACGGTACGATGCTTGCTGGTCGTTTGACTGCTGTCGATGACTACGTAAACTTTGCAAACGTAACAGCTGGTGGTGTAATAGGTGGCGATGCAGTACTAACAGCTGCTGATGCTCCACGTATCGATAATGCTTTGGCTTATTTCTCGCCTGACTATAATGGTGTGCAAGTCATGGCTATGTACGGCTTAGATGAAGCAGAAGATGGTAACGAAGAGAACCTAGCTGGTATCGCAGCCACATACGGCACAGGTCCAATGAACGTTGGTGCTAGTTATCTTCAGTCTTCAGGTAGCCTAACTGCTGGTTTAACTCCTGAAGAACGTGAATACGAAGCTGAGCTGAATGGTTGGGTAAAAAGCGCCCTTCGTGTAAGTGGTAACTACGCTGTTAGCCCAGTATTGACTGTCGGTGCTCTATATCAAAACACTGACTTTGATACTGACAACAACGAAAACTTATTCACTATCAGTGGTGAAATGGCGACTGCTACGCCTTGGACTGCTTATGCACAAGGTGACTTCGTAACTAACGACGACGGTCAGAACGACGACGAAGCATTCCGTGCGACAGTTGGTGGTAAATATGCGTTCAACGCAGCAACCACTGGCCATCTATACGGTGCTTATCTTCACGAAGAAGACGATTCAGCGAACTCAGAGTATGATGGTGTAGGCATTGGCGCTGGTCTAGAATACAACTTCTAAACCAACCCGTAGAGCCTGACTCTATACTTAAAAAAGCTCACCCTTCGGGGTGGGTTTTTTTTGTATGGATTTATCCGACGCACTGAACTTCAAAGCAATCACTGCGAAAGCATTTAAAATGCATATTGCAAGCATGGCACAGACAGTAGAACTCAGTGAGAATACATTAGTTTTCATTAGATTCCGACAGTTTGCATTTTTGCCCTATATTTTATGGCGTATTTTTAGTAAAATTCTTCTTTACCAATTACCGAAAGAGTACTATGACCAAGTTTATATTTGTGACCGGTGGGGTAGTGTCCTCACTAGGAAAAGGTATCACCGCAGCCTCTCTTGCCGCGATACTTGAAGCACGTGGCGTGACTGTCACGATGACTAAGATGGATCCGTACATCAATGTCGATCCAGGTACGATGAGCCCATTCCAGCATGGTGAAGTGTTCGTTACCGAAGATGGTGCCGAGACAGATTTAGATTTGGGCTATTATGAGCGCTTTTTACGTCATTCAAAGATGAGTAAGAGCAATAACTTCACCAGTGGTCGTATCTATCAAAACGTCTTGAATAAAGAGCGCCGCGGTGAGTATCTCGGCGGTACGGTACAGGTTATCCCGCATATCACTGACGAAATCAAGAGTAAAATCTTGGCCAGTGGTGAAGGTTATGACATCGCTATCATCGAGATTGGTGGTACCGTTGGTGACATCGAATCACTGCCATTCATGGAAGCGGTACGCCAAATGCAAGTAGAGCTTGGCCGTAATAGAGCCATGCTGATGCATTTGACATTAGTGCCTTATATCGCAAGTGCCGGTGAAACCAAAACCAAGCCAACTCAGCATTCAGTGAAAGAGTTGCGCTCTATCGGTCTACAGCCTGATGTACTGATTTGCCGTTCTGAACATCACATTTCACAAGACAATCGCCATAAGATTGCACTATTTACCAATGTAGAAGAGCGTGCGGTTATTATGTGTGAAGATGCTCAAAGCATCTATCAAATACCGCGTACGTTGCATGAGCAAGATCTTGATGATTTGATTTGTGAGCGTTTTGGTCTTGACGTACCAGAAGCAGATTTGAGCGATTGGGATAAAGTGGTTGAAGCGCAGTTGAATCCTGAGACGACGGTTACTGTCGCGATGGTCGGTAAATATGTCGAGCTACCTGATGCTTATAAGTCTATTAACGAAGCATTGCTCCATGCTGGTATCATGCACAAAGCAGACGTCAAGATTGATTATGTCGATGCTGAACGTTTAGAAGATGATGACAGCTTATTGGCGCAGCTCAATGATGCTGATGCTATCCTAGTGCCAGGTGGTTTTGGTGAGCGCGGTACCATTGGTAAAATGAAAGCCACCACTTATGCACGCGAAAACAACGTTCCTTATTTGGGTATCTGTCTGGGTATGCAGTTGGCAGTGATTGAGTATGCGCGCAATGTGCTCAACATTAATGCTAATTCCTCTGAGTTTGATCGTAAGACAGCAGAGCCAATCATCGGTCTTATCACCGAGTGGTTAGATGAGCGCGGTGAGCTACAGATTCGTAATGATGACTCAGATCTTGGTGGTACCATGCGTTTAGGCGCACAGCAAGCCGAATTGGTCGCTGGTAGCAAGTTGAGCCAAATTTATGGTACTAAAAACATCACTGAGCGTCATCGCCACCGTTATGAGATGAACAATCGCTATATCGAGCCACTAGAACAAGCAGGTATGAGCATATCGGGCTATTCTGCCAAGCAGCATTTGGTTGAATCAGTTGAGCTTGCTGACCATCCATGGTTTGTGGCTGTACAATTTCATCCTGAGTTCACCAGCTCGCCACGCGGTGGTCATCCACTGTTTAATAGCTTTGTAAAAGCAGCGAAGAACTATAGCGAAGCGAAATAGCTCAAATCAAGTAGCACTCAACGCTTTTATATTTGCCTAAAAAAAGACTGATTTTCGAATCGGTCTTTTTTTAATCTGCATTTTTAGAGGCAGAAGTATGACTTATATTTCTGATATCTTGCTTGATTGCAGGTGATTACGCTTGAATACTTTTATTAATTGGGCTATCGGTTACAATAGGCGATAGAAATTCAGATAACAATAAATAGGAAGATTGCTTAATGGATAATTTATCAGCAGCACAATCACATATTCAGCTTACGACACCCAGTAATAACACCATTAATATTGGTAATGATCAACCATTTGTGTTGTTCGGTGGTATGAACGTTTTAGAGTCTAGAGAATTGGCGTTTGAGATTGCAGAGCAGTATATTGAGATATGTCAACGTTTGGGGATTGATTATGTCTTTAAGGCCAGCTTCGATAAGGCCAATCGTTCAAGTCTACACTCGTATAGAGGCCCAGGATTGGCGAAAGGCATTGACTGGCTAGGTCAAATAAAAGAAAAGTATCAAGTACCTATTATTACTGACGTTCATGAGCCACATCAAGCAGCACCTGTCGCTGAAGTGGCAGATATTATTCAACTACCTGCTTTTTTATCACGTCAGACGGATTTGGTTCATGCAATGGCAAAGACAGACGCCATTATCAATATCAAAAAAGCCCAGTTTTTAGCACCACATGAGATGCGCCATATCGTCAACAAATGTCTCGAAGGTGGTAATGACCAATTGATACTGTGCGAGCGTGGCAGTGCTTTTGGTTATAACAATCTAGTTGTCGATATGCTTGGTTTTGACACCATGAAGCAGATGGATATCCCTGTATTTTTTGATGTAACGCACAGTTTACAACAGCCTGGTGCGCGTAGTGATAGTGCTGGTGGTCGTCGAGAGCAAATCACCACACTTGCACGTGCAGGTATGGCAACAGGGTTGGCAGGGTTGTTTTTAGAAGCGCACCCAAGTCCTGAAACGGCAAAATGTGATGGCCCTTGTGCATTGCGTATGAGTCAGCTGGAGCCATTTTTGCGTCAGCTTAAGCAGATTGATGACTTGGTCAAAGGTTTTGAAACCCTAGACACTCATTAGCAGTACTTGCTAATAGCATCAGAACAGGAGGGTACTATAATGTCCATGCAAACAGCACAAGTCAGTATTGCAAACATCGATGACGCTGAAGGATTAGATAGCGTGATGACTGCGCTAAAAAATATCACAGGTGTCACCGCTATCGATTTGGATACCGCTCATCATATCGCTATGGTACGTTATGATGATACTCAGACGAGTATTCATGCGCTAACAGCAGCAATTAGTATGGTCGATTATGTGACCCAACCATTTCCTATTGATGCACCACAAAATCCACATTACGATGATGAGTCGTAAAAACTTATTTATTAATACACTTATCTATTCATACATAAAAATAAGGAGCCTAACATGGCAGACCAAACCCATATTATTAAAATTGATGGCATGACTTGCGGTGGTTGCGTAGCCAGTGTCTACAATGCAACTGCTGATATCGATGGCCTAAATGACATTAGTATTGAGCTCATAGACAATCAAGCAACCGTTACTTTTGATGATAGCAAAACCGACGCCGAAGCCATTGTGTCAGCTATCGACGATGCTGGTTTTGACGCGACTGTCGTTCGCTCATAAGTATGGTTTTTTCTTTGAAAAAACCAGCTATCATGGCTGGTTTTTTAATGCTCAAAGGTTGCTGCTATTGGCTTGTCTCTTAGGTTTATATAGATTGCACTAGGTTGCCTGGTATCAAAACCGTTTGAATTCAACGACAGAAAACCTGAGTATTGCGTATTTAGATTTTATTTTTCCACCCACTGATATTTTTATGGCTCATAAGATTTTATAAATGCTATAACGAATAAATGCCATACCGAGTTTTATTTATGAATAATTTTACCTCGCCTGACAATGGTGCTGTCTATGATACTAAAGCTGACAGTCATTCCAGTACACCACTCACACCAAATCGATCACATCTACAACTAGCGATTGATGGTATGACATGTCAGGCCTGCGCTTCACGTATCGAAAAAGTTTTGAACAAAAAACCTGCAGTTTACGAGGTAAGTGTGAATTTTGCAGGTGAGACTGCCAATGTCGATTTTGACTCTACACAAGCCACACCTGAGCAAGTCATGGAATGGGTAAACAAGACAGGTTTTGTGGCCAATATTCAGGCAGGTGATAGCTTGTTTGAGCAAACTACTAAAGATACGGCCACAGAGTATCCTTGGCGATTGATTGGGTTATGGATTTGCTTGGTGCCGTTTTTGGTCGGTATGGTAGGCATGCTGACAGGTTCTGGTATGGCGTGGATGCCACCAATTTGGTTGCAGTTTATCATTGCGACGATTGTACAGTTTGGATTGGCATTGCCATTTTATAAGAGTGCGTGGGCCTCAATTAAAGGCGGTCTTGCCAATATGGACGTACTGGTAGTCATCGGTACAGTAACAATCTGGGCTTATTCAACGTATTTATGGCTGACACATGGTGATGGCAGTTTGAACAGTCTATTGCAAAGTGGTCATGTGGATGCACCTGCGGTATATTTTGAAGCTGGGGTAATGGTCATTGCGTTTGTACGGACAGGTAAGTATCTGGAAGAGCGTACCAAAAAGCAGAGCCTAAACAGTATTGATTTACTATTGTCATTGACCCCTGACGAAGTCGAGCAGCAGCAGCCAAATGGTGATTTTCATAACGTCGCATTAAGAGACGTTCAAGTTGGTGATATTTTGCGTGCAAAGCAAGGTAGCCGAGTAGCGACAGATGGTATTGTTATTGATGGTAGTGGCTGGTGTGTGGAAAGCCATTTAACAGGTGAGTCAGTCCCACTTAAAAAACAAGAGGGCAGTAAACTATTAGCAGGGGCCTTGGTCGAAAACGGTAGCTTACTATATCGCGTCAGTGCTAGAGGCAGTGATACCAAGTTAGGCGATATGGTACAAGCGCTCAGCGATGCACAAGGATCAAAAGCTGATTTAGCGCGTCTTGCCGATAGAGTCACTGCGATTTTTGTCCCTGTTGTCGTAACGATTGCCTTAGTTACCTTTGGTGTCACATGGTGGCTGACAGGTATGGTGGATACGGCATTGATGCATGCGGTGTCAGTATTAGTTATTGCTTGTCCCTGTGCGCTTGGTTTGGCCACGCCAGCCGCTATCATGGCTGGTATGGGTGTCGCCGCCCGTCATGGTGTGTGGTTCAAAGATGCCCAAAGCCTAGAAGCCGCCGGTAACATTGATACTGTTGTTATGGATAAAACAGGTACGCTAACTATTGGTAAGCCGACTATCGTTGATCATGTGATGGTAGATAAATCGCTTGTTGTTGATGATGTTTTGCAACTTGCAGCTAGTGTGGAAGCGCATGCCAGTCACCCGCTAGCGACAGCGTTAGTTGATACGGCAAATAATCGTCATTTGCCATTGATGAGTGTGACCGATATTAGTGTTATCAAAGGTGCTGGTATACAAGCGCATATTGATGGACTTGGACTTATCAAGGTTGGTACGGCAGCGTTTGCTAATTTGACGCTGCCCAAGCTGATGCCCAAAGCATGGCAAGTTGCCAGCACCGTTGCAGTTAGCATCAACGATGAAGCACTAGGTGCTTTTGCTTTGGCGGATGATCTAAAAGTTGATACGCCACAAGCAGTCGCAGCATTACAGTCTGCTGGTATCAACGTGATTTTGATGAGTGGTGATAAGCAGTCCGTCGTCGATCATGTGGCAGGGCAGCTGGGTATCAAGCAAGCGTACGGTAAGATGAGTCCACGTGATAAAGCGAGTCAAATTGCCTTGTTACAAACTGCTGGTCATAAAGTGGCGATGGCAGGAGATGGTGTTAACGATGCGCCAGCAATGGCAACAGCCGATGCCAGCTTTGCAATGTTTGAGGGTACTGATGTGGCGCAGCACAGTGCCTCTGCACGATTGATGGGCGAGTCGCTCATGCATATTGATGCTGCTCAAAAAATTGCTCAAGCGACATTGCACAATATTAAACAAAATTTATTTTTTGCCTTTATTTATAATTGTATTGGTATCCCGCTTGCCGCTTTTGGTTTTTTAAATCCTATGATTGCCGCTGCTGCTATGGCGCTCAGTTCTATCTCAGTATTGATAAATGCACTGCGATTGACAAAATTTAAGACAGAGGTGGAGCTGGAGAATACCGTCTCTAACGCTCACACTGATATCGCGGCTTCGACGAAAACATAAGTAATATCTCATTATTAATATCATTGCCAATTGACCAGTCCATTTACGTCTACTATCGTTACTCATCTGTAATTTTATGGGCGTAAGTTGGTGTAAGGTAAAGGAAGTTTAGTAAAATTTATGCTATGATGCCACGCACTATAGCCAGCTTTTGATATGCTAAACAAACCTTTAATCGTACTCAGACTTGGCCGATTTTACAAATATGTAAAGCTGTTTTAAGTACATGTGCTATATGATATTTTGCTTTATCTTTTTTGTATTCTAGTTGCCGTTATTTATCCCATAAACTTGGCATGACCAAAGGAATTAACAGACATTATGTACGCTGAAGAAACCACCAACGTTACTGCAATTAAAGACATTCGTGCACGTGAGATTTTAGACTCGCGCGGTAACCCGACGATTGAAGCCGATGTTATTTTGGCTGATGGCACTATTGGCCGTGCTGCTGCACCAAGTGGTGCTTCTACTGGCTCACGTGAAGCGCTTGAACTGCGTGATGGCGACAAAGATCGCTACATGGGTAAAGGCGTCAAAAAAGCTGTTGCCAACGTCAATAGCCAAATTCGTAGCGCTCTACTGGACAAAGACGTGACAGAACAGCAAAGCATTGACGATGCAATGATCGCGCTAGATGGCACAGAGAACAAAGACAATCTTGGTGCCAATGCGATGCTAGCTGTATCGCTGGCTACTGCTAAAGCTGCTGCTAAATCACAAAACTTGCCATTACATCAGTACATTGCCAATATGCGCAATCAGACATCACTGACGATGCCTGTACCGATGATGAATATCTTAAACGGTGGCGAGCATGCGGACAATACCGTCGATATCCAAGAGTTTATGATTGAGCCAGTTGGGTTTACGAGCTTCTCAGAAGCGCTACGTGCGGGTACAGAGATTTTTCACAGTTTAAAATCAGTGTTAAAGTCACAAGGCTTGAATACCGCTGTTGGTGATGAAGGCGGCTTTGCACCAAACTTGCGTAGCAATGAAGAAGCCATCACCGTCATCATGCAAGCGATTGAGCAAGTTGGCTATAAAGCAGGTGAAGATATTCATCTAGCGTTAGATTGTGCGGCCAGCGAATTTTATAAAAACGGTCAGTATGTTTTGGCAGGTGAAGGCAATAAAGCCTTTGATAGCCAAGGTTTTTCAGACTACCTGGTTGGGCTAGCGCGTCAATACCCTATTATCTCTATCGAAGATGGTCTTGATGAGTCTGACTGGGATGGTTGGAAGTATTTGACTGAGCAGATTGGTGATAAAGTCCAACTGGTTGGTGATGATTTGTTTGTGACCAACCCTGCTATTTTGCAAGAAGGTATTGATAAGAAAATCGCTAACGCAATTTTGATTAAGTTTAACCAAATTGGCACTTTGTCAGAAACACTAGATGCGATTTATCTTGCGAAGAACAACGGCTATGCAACGATTATCTCACACCGATCAGGTGAGACTGAAGACAGCACCATTGCAGACCTAGCCGTTGGTACAGCAGCAGGTCAGATCAAAACGGGATCACTATGCCGTTCAGATCGCGTTGCAAAATACAATCAGCTGCTACGTATCGAGCAGCAAGTGCGTGCAAGCTATCGTGGCCGTGAAGAGTTTATCGGCCTACGTGGTTAATAAGTTGGGTGGGAAAATGAGCGATATATCATCACTGCTATGAGGATATATCGCTCAACCAGCATACCTTAACTTTAATTTACTGTCTCTCTATCGTTTGGCGTTACCAATTTATGAAATACTTTAGCCAATTTATCCTACTTGCTTTAGCCGTTGCCGTACTTTTAGGATTGCAATATCAGTATTGGCTGGGTGAAAACGGTCGTTTCGAGCATAATAAACTAACGGCGCAAATCGAAGAGCAGCAAAATTTAAATGACAATCAAGTGGCTGCAAATAATTTACTACGTACTGACGTATATGATCTAAAAACTGGTCTTGAGGCAGTAGAAGAACACGCTCGCTTAGACTTAGGCTTGATTAAACCAAATGAGACGTTTGTACAAGTATCAACCGCACCAACGACTCATAGCCGTTACTGAGCACTCTTACTTTTCTAAAAGATTTTATCTCTCGTTATCTATAATAAAGTCACTATTCATCTAAAAGTCTTTACTTGCCTTATTTCTCCTTAGTCATTCTATCATGGGTTTCAGCCATGATGGCTGTTTTTTGAGTATCATCTTATGAACACCACACCTCATGTACATGCCATGATCGTTGCAGCTGGTCGCGGTAATCGTTTTGGATCGTCTATAGCCAAACAATATACTATGTTGCAAGAGCAAACATTGTTACAGCATAGTGTGGCAAGGCTTGCTTGTAGTATTTATATTGATAAGTGTTTATTGGTAATAGCAGCAGATGACACTACAGCTGGCACACTCGATTTTGGGCTACCAATACATTATGCTATTGGTGGAGCTGAGCGTTGGCAGTCAGTACAGGCAGGCGTAGAGGCAATTAGTAAAGCAGGTGCTGCTGATTCAGACTTGGTGCTGATTCATGATGCGGCACGTCCTGCTGTACCCATTCATGATATTGATAACGTTATTGAAGCGGCGATGATAGAGCCTTATGGTGCTATCTTAGCGACTCCTGTAGCAGATACCCTAAAAGAGGCTTATCTTCAGTCTAACGCTCAAAATAAGCTTATAAATAGCACTCACTCTTATGCTAAATGCACGATAGATCGTCGTCATATGTGGCAAGCACAAACGCCGCAAGTATTTCGCTTAGGTCAATTACAGCAAGTCCTTGCACATGTCGCTGAGTATCAACTAGATATTACCGATGAAGCCAGTGCTTTTGAGCACTTAGCGCTACCTATTCGACTAGTGACAGGCAGTCGTCAAAACATCAAACTCACTTATCCTGATGATGCCACATTGTTGGCTGCTATTCTGGCTACTCAAACACAGTCATCTTGACGTATTGCTAATAGGATCTAACTGAATCATGCTTTTGGCCAAGTTATATGACTATCGCTTGAGTTGAGGACATCCCCTAATATAAATGAGAAATCACTTACTCTTTCACAGTACTTTTCTATTATTAAATCCAAAAAGTCTTCTCTAAAAATACGTTTGTGGTTGCTCAACCCCCCTTTAGAATAGATATTTTTTATAGATTAATGTTTGTTATTGGTGTAATGTAAACAGATATTGCTTTGATGACGAAACTAGCCTATGATGTAACCAACTTAATACAATTAATATAAACATTTATAAAATCAATAATATACCAGACTGGTTTGATGCTTCTTAAAGTCTTGTCTCTATGTTTTTTTCTAAAGTTAGTATGGTTGTCTTAGCTGCATTTATCTAAAAATAGGGAGAAGGGAGTTGTCAACAATCAATGATTCGACAAATCCAGTAACGACAGGTCTTTGCCAGTTTGTATACATAAGTAAAATTACATCGACTGGCCTTTCAAGCCCTAGTACGCTTAATGACATCTCGGAGGGTTCTATTGCACGTAATAGGGCTGACAACATCACGGGCATTCTCTGTTATGGTAATGGCTACTTCTTGCAGTATATAGAAGGCTCAGAGCAGGATCTAACCAACCTAAAAAATCGTCTATTAGTAGACGGTAGACATAAAGAGCTGCAGATTTTAGACTTTTCAAAAATTAGCCAGCGCCGTTTTACAGATTGGTCGCTACGTTCAATCACGCTTGAGCGTTGGATGATAAAAGAGCCAGAACTGAAAAAGTTTATGCCATTTCAGCCGTATGAATGGGGCCCAAATGAATGGCCAGCGTTTTTAGATATCCTACAAGGGTATTATGAAGAACAAGTGAAAATTGGCAATACTGATACACCGCCTATCAAGTACAGCACACTAGGTGTGACATTGAGCAAGGTGATTGGTCAACATCAAGCGTTCTTTTTGATTCAAACTGTACTTGGGTTAATGATCATTCTAACAGTGTTATGGTTGGTATTATCAGATAAAGTTTGATAGATATTGTTATGATAGACACTACAAGGTTAGTTATTAATCATTCTGACCTTAAAAAGGATAGCGTTGTTAAAATTTAAGCATAAAAAAACCCCACTCATAATATTTTATGAGTGGGGTTTTTGGTGGTTTACTTATTAGTCTTATCAAATACTTTAATATATCTTTGCTAACAAGTGACGCCAAATAGTGGCGTCCCCAGGGGGATTCGAACCCCCGTTACCGCCGTGAAAGGGCGGTGTCCTAGGCCTCTAGACGATGGGGACTAGTACAACACCTCAGCTGCTTTCACCATTTATGCCGAAGTGGTGCGTATTCTAATGGCGTCTGCGTTTTCTGTCAAGCCTTTTTTTTCGTCTTTTTAAAATTAAATATCTTTTTTTGATTGCGCGGCGAGGATGTAGGTCTTTACGCTTTAAATGGTAGCGAATCCATAAAGAAGTACAAGCGCTAATGGTCAACGCGAGTAGCATATAACCGATGATAGTTCCCCATAATTTTAATTGTGGATCCATGATAAAGTCCCTTCTATTGAGCCTTGTAGCATTTACAACATTTGCTATCAAGGTAGCGTGGGCAACTTAAACCATCTATAGGATACAACGACACCATCTTAGAGTGCTTTTATAGGTTGACGGCTCGTTTATGGGTTGTGAATAGTTTTAAGTCATATTCAATCGTTAAACGAGGGGGCTTTTCAGTCATGATACCAATCATATCCCTATTGATTGTAAAATCAAGATGTTAAAGTCATCAAGTATTACAAATAGCACTATTATGAGCGGTTGGCAATATAGGATATGTGACTTACTGACTGTCACTGTCGGATAATTCATCCGTACTGTCTTCGTTATGCATCGCATTCGCTAGCATTGGATAGTGGTTCAGAATATGACAAAACAGCTCAGCAGTCTTTTGCGTATCATATAGTGCAGAGTGAGCGTCTTTACCATCAAAATCTAGTCCTGCTGCTTTACAAGCACGTGCTAATACGGTTTGACCAAATGCCAGTGCAGATAATGTCACGGTGTCAAATACTGAGAAATTATGGAATGGATTGTGGTTTTTGCTATTGGTACGTAGCACGGCAGCATTTAAAAAGGCTAGGTCAAAATGGGCATTGTGTCCGATCAGTACGCACTGACGGCATTCTTCGCTACGACGCACTTCCTTTAAACCCTTAAAAATACGGCGTAACGCAGTTTTTTCATCTTCAGCAATGGCTTTACGCAGTGGGTTGTTTGGATCGATACCTGTAAAAGAGAGAGCACTTGGCTCTAAATTTGCGCCTTCAAAAGGTTCAACATGGGCATTGAATGCTTCGCCTGGATAAAACACACCTTGCTCATTCAGTAGCACTGGAATACAGGCAATTTCTAATAAAGCATCTGTTTGTGCATTAAAACCTGCTGTTTCAACATCGACGACGACAGGCAAAAATTTACGAAAACGTTCTTTTAAACGCATTGGGGTTTGTTCGTCTGTTGCAGCATCATTTTGAGTGGTCATATAAAGTTAAATCACTTTTATCAGTCATAAAGTCAATTTAATATAAAAGAATGACAGCGCTAACCTCGCTTGAGGTGTCATATCTACCTACTGAGGTTAGTCGCTTTGATCTTATTTTAAATTGAATCAACAATACGGTTATATTTAGTTAAACAACAAGCATCTGATGATGGATGTCACACTGCCTATTACAAAGACAGGGTGTCCATCATAGAGTTAAAAATAGAGAGTTCTGCGGTATTTTCTTTATGCTTTAATAGACCAAGGCAGCATCTCACCTGCCATGAGTGGGGTCACAGTGCCACCGTCAAAGTAGGGATAAGCGGTTGGGACTTGCATAGGCGTATTAACAAGGGTGATAGTGCTCTCATTTAATGGCATACCGTAAAATTGGGCGCCAAAGCGACTGGCAAAACCCTCTAGCTTATCTATTTTACCAACACTATCAAAAGCAGTGGCATACAGTGACAAAGCGTGAGCAGCGCTATAGCAGCCAGCACAACCACAAGCAGCTTCTTTCTTATCTGTCGCATGTGGCGCAGAGTCAGTGCCTAAAAAGAATTTTGGACTACCACTGGTTGCAACATCTAATAGTACTTTTTGGTGACTTTCACGCTTTAAGATAGGCAAGCAATAAAAATGTGGTTTGATACCACCAACCAATAAGTGATTACGGTTAAACATCAAATGCTGCGGGGTGATAGTAGCAGCAATGTTATTACCTTGAGCCAATACAAAGTCGGCTGCATCACTGGTGGTAATGTGTTCGACGACAATTTTTAATGCAGGAAGTTTGGCGATTATTTGAGCAAGTACTTCGTCTAAAAACCGTTTTTCACGGTCAAAAATATCCACATGGTTTTGAGTGACTTCACCATGTATGAGTAAGGGCATGTTGTATTTTTCTAGCGCATCAAACACATCGACGCAGGCATTTATATCTGTCACGCCATCAGTAGAGTTGGTAGTGGCACCCGCAGGATAAAGTTTAACGGCTTGTACGATACCCGATTTGGCTGCCATCTCGATATCGTGTGCGGTAGTTTTATCTGTTAGGTATAAAGTCATACGTGGATCAAACGCCGTTTTGCGCTCAGTGCTCAAATCGCTAGCTTCAAGATGAGCCATGATACGTGCGCGGTAGGCTAAGGCGTCATCGATATTCTTGACGGGCGGTACTAGGTTTGGCATGCAAATGACGCGATTAAAGCTATTTGCTGCATGCGGTACTGTTGTACTTAGGGCATTACCGTCGCGTAAGTGAATATGCCAGTCATCTGGTTGAAGGATGGTCAACTCTCTAATTGAATCAGTCATAATGTTATAGCGCTCTATGTCGTCATATACAGGAAGTAAAAGGGAGTAGTACTATGTTGCTATCATAACAGATTTGCCCACTTGACTAAATATGTGGCTAACTATCTATCTATGCATAATTTATTATTCGCTCTGTGAGATGATTAGAATATTTGCTTATATACTATTAGAGTGTGACCATATCGTCATCACGAGGTTCTTTGGTAAGAATAAGGAAAACCTTATATATCCAATATTTAAGTCGAAACCTTGCCGCCTTAGGGCAGTTGTACTTTTGCCCATAGCAAATATGATGTACACTGAGCAGGTAATTTATCTTTTGATTTTATCTTAACGTTGCTACTAAAACTAAATGCTCATAATAGGAGTTATTCATGGCTCAACTTGATCCAAAAAATATTAATAAAATCGTTTTGGCCTATTCTGGAGGCCTTGATACCTCTATCATCGCTAAATGGCTACAAGAAACCTATGATGCAGAAGTCATTACTTTTACCGCTGATATCGGTCAAGGTGAAGAAGTTGAGCCGGCACGTGCTAAAGCGAAAGCCATGGGTATAAAGCATATTCACATCGAAGATTTGCGTGAAGAGTTTGCCCGTGATTATGTGTTTCCAATGTTCCGTGCCAATGCTATCTACGAAGGTGAGTACTTGCTTGGCACGTCTATCGCACGTCCGTTGATTGCCAAGCGTTTGGTAGAAATCGCCAAAGAACACAACGCTGATGCTATTAGTCATGGCGCAACTGGTAAAGGAAACGATCAAGTGCGTTTTGAGCTTGGTGCTGTTGCCTTATCACCAGATGTGGTTACCATTGCTCCTTGGCGCGAATGGGACTTGTCTAGCCGCGAAAGCTTGATGAATTATGCCGAAGAGCATGACATTGCAATTGATTATGCGGGCAATAAGAAAAAATCTCCGTACTCAATGGATGCCAATCTTTTGCATATCTCTTATGAAGGCGGCATTTTAGAAGATCCGTATGCTGAAGCAGAAGAAGATATGTGGCGTTGGTCAGTCAGTCCAGAACAAGCACCTGACGAAGCACAGTATTTAGAGTTGGAATACAAAAAAGGTGATATCGTTGCTATCGATGGTGAAGCGCTCAAGCCTTTTGAAGTGATGATTAAGCTAAATGAGCTTGGTGGTAAGCACGGTATTGGTCGTTTGGATATCGTAGAAAACCGTTACGTTGGTATGAAGTCACGCGGTTGCTATGAGACACCAGCTGGTACGATTATGCTAAAAGCGCACCGCGGTATTGAGTCGTTGACTCTTGATCGTGAAGCGGCGCATCTAAAAGACGAGTTGATGCCACGCTACGCTAAAACTATCTACAATGGCTATTGGTTCAGTCCTGAACGTGTCATGTTGCAAGAGCTAATCGACAAGTCTCAAGAGTACGTCAACGGCACCGTGCGTGTGAAGTTATATAAAGGTAGTGTTAGTGTTGTAGGTCGTAAGTCTGCAGACTCATTGTTTGATGAAAAAATCGCAACGTTCGAGGATGATGCTGGTGCTTATGATCAAAAAGATGCGGAAGGATTTATCCGTCTAAATGGCCTACGTCTAGCTATCGAAGCCAGCCGTGGTCGCGATTTATCAAAATAACACCAAACCTGAAAGATGGGATAGTGTAATCTTATTTGATTGTTTGTAGTTAAATAAGAAATTAAATCGTAAACAAAAAAGCAGAGGCCTATATGTATAGTGCCTCTGTTTTTTATTGTTGATGAGAGCTTATTAAGGTGTGTTTGATATGCACAATTTGATATTCACAAATAGGCACTGCTGATTCTTAATGATTAGTAAAACGGCTTCAGACAAGGCATAAAATGATGCCTTAACGAAGTTTCTAGTAACCATTTTATCTTTCATTAACGTCTTATAGATAGCCATTACTAGATAGCGACTATTTGGTCTTAGCTACTCGGTTTTTTCTACCTCTGCACTATCAGTATCATCATCGTCTACTCTTACGATGGCTACATCTTGTGATTGGCGTTCTTCAATAGCTTCTTGCTCTAATACTTCTTCTACTGCAAGCTTAGTACCATCAGCTTTTTTTATCTGGTATTTAAAGGTTGCAAGTGCCCCCAATACACTGATAACTAGAATGATAATGATAATAACAGGGTTTTTCCAAAGTGGCGTTGTTGGCTCATACTCAATCGGTTTTTCACTAATCGTGGTTGGAGTGTTGTCGCTATTACCGCCGATTAGTCCGAGGCTAACCAAAGGTGGTTTTGGCGGATTGATAGGTTCGGATGTAATCCGTAACCGGTTTCGACTAAGATAGATGTCAGAGATTTTTGCGAGTTGTAATAACCAACGTTGATGTGGCAAGGCAATATCGTGCATGTCTGCAAATACCAGCATGTCATTATGGCGCCCTTGCTGCAGGTTGTCTGGTGAGCGACCAATGGCTTTTAAATAGTTACCTGTTGCCAGCTGCATGTCTTGTACGGGTTCATGATTTTCAGGTTTGAAAGCTGTTAGCTCGTACCAGTAATGGTCGAAAGGCGGGGGAGTGCTTGATAGCTGCTCTATACTTGAAAGGTCAGTATCTGCAGAGTCTTTTGTTTTTATAGAGTTTTCAGCAGTTGCTATAGCCTCTTGGCTTTCATTATTTGCCAGTTCGGTTGACAAATTTTCGGGTTTACTGACGGTAAACCGAGCTGATGATAAAAACTGTGGCTGTAATGCAAACCACTTGTTGATTTCATCATTATCAAGTTGACTATATTCTGCCAAAATAGCCAACTCACGGAGTACAATCACGCATAAAGATGTCAGTAAAATTTGGATTTGTTGTGTCGTTGTACCCACTTGTTTGGCGATATAATCGCTCGCTTTAATGACTCGAGCATTATCATAAAATATGGCATCTGCAGCATCGTGGCGATGATACAGCGCCGCACTAATGGTTGCAAAATTCATAGAATTATACTGTCGCAGTTCTTTGACAGCACCACGTCCAAACAGCTTTTTGCTTACTGTTTGACCATCTTGGTGTTGCTGATACGCAAGTAGCGCGCTAATAATTGCCTGTAAACTGGCATCCATGGCTAAACGCGCTTGTGGTAAAGAAAGCTTTGCGGTATCTGCCAATAATGACACCATAGGTATGGTATCTTGATATAGAAAATCATACATCGACACACGTGTCGGTGAAATAGTCGTCATAATCTGCTAGCATCAAAAAGTGTGCCTCTATATTACGGTGCCAAAAGCCTTGATACAATCCCTTAATACTAGAAATTTTCAATCATTTTGTTTGAGGTGTATCATCTTATGATCTATGTACAAATGGTAAATTTCACAATCTAAAGCATGACATGCCAAAGAGTATGATAAATATATAAATGGCCTCAGGAATACCCCATGACAAATAACAGAAATATTGCCACGCGGTTAATCATTAGCATTGCCCAGCAAACCCTCACCGTCTATCAACAAAATAAAGAACTCGCTCAATATCAGATATCTACTGCAAAAAACGGTATTGGTGCTCAACAAGATAGCGGTTGTACACCACTTGGACAGCATGTCATTGCAGAAAAAATAGGTGGCAGTGAACCTATTAAGGCTGTGTTTGTCGGGAGAGTACCGACGGGCGAGATATATAGTGCTGATCTTGGTAAGTTACACCCTGAGCGAGACTGGATATTAAGCCGTATTTTATGGTTGAGCGGTTTGGAAGCAGGTGTTAATAAGGGTAGTAATAGTAACGGTGGTTGTGATACTTACCAGCGTTATATTTATATTCACGGTACACCAGATACTGAACCGATGGGTACGCCTCTCTCTCATGGCTGTATACGTATGCGCAATGAAGACATCGTAAAGCTGTTCGAACAAGTCGAAGAAGAGACGTCAGTGAATATTGTAGACAGCTTAAATGACACTTTAAAATAAAATGGTACTTTAAAATAAAATGGCACCTTGAAATAATAGGAAGTCAGATAGCATAAGGCTGGCTCTTTATATGCAAATATCCAAACGCTCATAAATCGACAGCAAACCTTTAATGAATTAGGGATTGTTATCTTAAAAACTCCTGTTGATTTTTAAATTTTATGATGTGGTTTCTGTGTAATGATTACTAAAGATATTTATGCCAAACATTACTTATCTAAAGCACATTCAACTATAAATTGAGGACAGTTATTATGTCTAAAGAAACATTAAGCATCTTACAGCAAGCTTTTGATGAACGCCGCTCTATCTACGCATTAGGTAATGAGTTGCCAGTGCAGCCACAAGCGATTGTAAACATAGCAGAACGCGTTTTGCTACATACGCCTTCTGCTTTTAATTCACAGTCTTCGCGATTGGTTGTGCTGTTTGGTGAACGGCATCATAAGTTTTGGGATATCACTGAAGAAAAACTACGCGAGGCGGTAGGTGATGGTGATTTTTCTAGCAGTAAACAAAAACTAGATGGTTTCCGTGCGGCAGCAGGTACCGTATTATTTTATGAAGATAAAAATGTCGTCAAATCACTACAGGAGAAATTTGCACTTTATGCCGATAGGTTCCCTGTATGGTCAGAGCAGACCTCAGCCATGCATCAGTATGCAGTGTGGACAGAGCTTAGCAGCTTGAATATTGGCGCAAATCTCCAGCATTATAATCCGCTAGTTGATGAAGACGCGGCAGCCGCGTTTGATATTCCAGACAGCTGGGCGCTGATTGCGCAAATGCCCTTTGGTAATATCGTCGAGCCTGCTGGCGAAAAGACTTATCAACCAGTCAGTGAGCGCATGAAAGTTTTAGGGTTGAAAAACATATAATAGTCTCACCGAATGAAATACTATTAAACAAAAAAGACAGCCCTGATAAAGTGAGCTGTCTTTTTTGTATCGTTTATCTATAATCAAAGAAGTCTAAAATGAGCACAGGACAGCCAACTGCAGATTGTACATCTAAGGAGGGCTGCACCGTAGGGGTTTAGTAGTTCACTGATTATATT